>JBPCPD010000078.1:0-20227 GCA_050999535.1 Thermoleophilaceae bacterium | reverse complement strand
CGGTGTGGACGGCGGCGGGGTCGAACTCGCGTGCCGGAGCGGCAGCGCCCGCGGAGCCGATCGCGTTCCCGAGCTGCTCGTCGATGAGCAGCTCGGCGCCGGCGAGCTCACGCTGGCGGGCCTGCTGCTCCGCCGGCAGGCGAGTGTTCAGCGGCACCAGTGCCGCACCGAGGCGGGGCAGCGCATGCAGGAGCACCGCGAAGTCGAGGCCGGGCGGCAGCGTGGTCGCGACGCGCGCGCCCGGTCCCACGCCGAGCCCGGCGAGCCGGCTGCTGGCGCGGTTGGCCTCGTGATCGAACTCGCTGTAGGTCAGAGCGCCGTCGGCGGCCTCGACGGCCGCGTGTTCAGGGCGTTCCCGCGCGGCCTTCTTCACCCAGTCGTCCACGACTCGGAACATACGACGCACTGTGGTCAGCAGACTGCCTCGTCGCGACCCCGGCGCTCGCCACCGGCGCCGCCGTGCTCCACGCCGACGCGCACTTCGACGCGATCGCAGCCGTCACCGACCTCGAGTGCCACCCGCTCGGCGCCGCCTGACGAGCGACGCTCGCGTCCCAAGGGCTCGCGCAGCAGTCGCGCCTGAAGCGCGGCTCCGGGCGCGAGCGGCGCCCGGACTATCGTTCGCCGCCGCATGGCCGGCACCGGAGAGACCCTCGATCGCGACGCCTGGGCCGAGCAGCAGTCGCGCCGCGTGATCGAGCCCGGCGCCGACTGGCAGCCGGCGGGCGAGGGCTTCGAGGACATCCGCTGCGAGGTCGCAGGCGGCATCGCGAAGATCACGATCGACCGGCCCGAGGTGCGCAACGCCTTCCGCCCGCAGACCGTGATCGAGCTCTCCGGCGCGCTCGAGCGCGCGCGCGAGGACACCTCGGTCGGAGCCGTGATCCTCACCTGCGCCGGCCCGCTCGCGTTCTGCTCGGGCGGCGACCAGCGCGTGCGCGGCGACTCGGGCTACGTCGCCGAGGGCGCCGAGGTCGGGCGCTTCCACGTCACCGACCTGCACGTGCAGATGCGCCGCCTGCCCAAGCCGCTGGTGGCTATGGTCGCCGGCTACGCGATCGGCGGCGGGCACGTGCTGCAGGTGGTCTGCGACCTGACGATCGCCGCCGACAACGCCCGCTTCGGGCAGACGGGCCCGCGCGTCGGCTCCTTCGACGGCGGCTTCGGTGCGAGCCTGCTCGCCCGCCAGGTCGGGCTCAAGAAGGCCAAGGAGATCTGGTTCCTCTGCCGCGAGTACGACGCCGCGCAGGCCGAGGCGATGGGGCTGGTCAACGCCGTCGTGGCGCTCGAGGCGCTCGAGCGCGAGACCGTGGCCTGGTGCCGGGAGATGCTCGCGCTCTCGCCGTTCGCGCTGCGCCTGCTCAAGGCGAGCTTCAACGCCGAGGAGGACGGCCTGGCCGGGATCCAGCAGCTGGCCCACGACGCGAACCTGCTCTTCTACGGCTCGGACGAGGCCCAGGAGGGCCGCGACGCCTACAGGCAAAAGCGCAGCCCGGACTTCGGCGCGTTTCCAAAGCGCCCTTGACGGCCGGGCGAGCGAGCAGCGCGCCGGCGTCCGCCGTGCGCCTGTGGATCGTCGCCTCGCGGCCGCGCACGCTCCCCGCCGCGGTCGCGCCGGTGCTGGTGGGCACCGCGCTGGCGGTCTCCGAGGACCGCTTCCGCGCGCTCGCATTCGCCGCCGCGCTGCTGGGCAGCGTCTTCATCCAGATCGGGACCAACCTCGCCAACGACTACTCCGACGCGCGCCGCGGCGCGGACGCCGAGGACCGCCTCGGGCCGGTCCGGGTCACCGCCGGCGGACTGATGCCGCCGCGCAGCGTGCTGATCGGAACCTACGTCGCGTTCGGCGTCTCGGTGCTGTGCGGCGCCTACCTCGCCTTCGTCGCCGGGCCGGAGATGCTCGCCGTCGGCGCGGTCTCGATCGCCGCCGGCGTGCTCTACACCGGCGGACCGCGCCCCTACGGCTACGCGGGCCTCGGCGAGCTGTTCGTGTTCCTGTTCTTCGGGCTGGTCGCCGTCGCGGGCTCCTACTACGTCCAGGCAGAGCGCCTGACGGGCGAGTCGCTCGCGCTGGCGGTTCCCGTCGGCCTGCTCGCGGCCGCCGTGCTGGTGGTCAACAACGTGCGCGACCTCGACACCGACCGCCGCGCCGGCAAGCGCACGCTCGCGGTCAAGCTCGGCCGCCGCAACGCCCGCGGGCTGTTCGTGGCGATGGTCGTGGTCAGCTACGCGGTCGCGGTCGCGATCCCCGCGCTCGGCGGGCTCTCGTGGTGGGTGCTGCTGGTGCTCGGATCGCTGCCGCTGGCGCCACCGCTGGTACGCACCGTGATCGAGCAGAGCGACGGTCCCGCGCTCAACGGCGCCCTGGGCGCGACCGGTCGTCTGCTCGGCGTCTACTCGAGCCTGCTCGCGCTGGGGGTACTGCTGTCGTGAGACGCTCGCTGCTGCGGCTGGCGATCCCGCTGCGCGAGCCGTTCGTGACCTCGACCGGGGTGATCGCCGAGCGCGAGCTGTGCGTGATCCGGCTCGAGGATGACGACGGGACCGTCGGCTTCGGCGAGGCGGCGCCGCTGGAGGACTACGACGGAGTTTCCGTCGACGCGGTGATCGACGCGCTGCGGGCCGGACCGCCGCGGCGCGGCAGCCCCCCGCAGGCGCGCGCGGCGTGGGAGCTCGCCGAGCTCGATCTCCAGGCTCGGCGCCGCGGCCGCTCGCTCGCCGAGCCCGGGGCCGACGCGATCCCGGTCAACCTGACGCTGCCCGCCGGGCCCCCCGGCGAGGTCGCCGAGGCTGCGGCGGCCGGGCTGCGCGCCGGCTACTCGTGCTTCCAGGTCAAGGTCGGCCTGCCCGACGACGTCGAGCGGGTCGCCGGGGTGCGCGCGGCGATCGGCTCGTGGCCGGCGCTGCGCGTCGATGCCAACGGCGCCTGGACCCCGGAGCAGGCGGCGGCCGCGATCGCCGCGCTCGAGCCCTACGACCTCCAGCTCGTCGAACAGCCCTGCCCGACGCTCGAGGCGCTCGCGCAGCTGCGGCCGCTGGTCGGCGTCCCGATCGCCGCTGACGAGTCGGTCACCGGCCCGGGCGACGTGCGCGCCGCCGCCGAGCTCGGAGCGTGTGACGCGGTCAACGTCAAGCTCTCGGCCAGCGGCGGCTTCGGGCCGGCGCGCGACGCGTTGCGCGCGGCGCGGGAGGCGGGGCTCGGCGCCTGGCTGTCGAGCACGCTCGACGGGCCGTGGGGGATCGCGGCGGCGCTGCAGCTCGCTGCCGGACAGCACCTCGGGCTGGCCTGCGGGCTCGCCACGCTCGACCTCTTCGACGCGCGCATCGCGACGGTGATCGCGGCACCCTCCGCCGGCCTGATGGCCGTGCCGCAGGGCCCCGGGCTCGGCGTCGAGGTCTCAGACGAGGCGCTAGCCGAAGTTCTGGTCGAGGAGCTCGAGTAGCAGCGCCGCCACCGCCTCGGGGCGCTGGAGGTGCGGCGCGTGGCCGGCGTGCTCGATCGCCTCCGAGCGCCCGTCGGGCACCGCCCGGGCGATCCGGCGCGCCGCGTCGCGGTAGCGGTCGTCGAGCGCGCCGGCGATCGCGAGCACCGGCATCGACAGCGAGTCGAGGCGCTGCCACACCGGCTCGAGCGCGCCCTGCCCGGAGGTGCGCAGCAGCAGCGCAAGCGAGCGCGGGTCCTGGGCGAGCCGTCCCGGTCGCTGAGCCTCGACCAGCGCGTCGGCCTGGTCGGCGAACAGCGGCTGGCGCTCCCAGATCGAGACGATCTCCTCGATCGGCTGGGTCTCCATCCAGGCGGCGAGCCGCGCGTCGGCCTCTGCGCGCTGCTCACGCGCCGCGGGCGCCTCGATGCCGGCCGAGGTCCCGACCATCACCAGCGCCGCGTAGCGCGCGGGCTCCCGCAGGGCCGCGTGCAGGGCGAGGCGGCCCCCGAGCGAGTAGCCACACAGCACGGCGCCCGACTCACCCGCCGCGGCGGCGATCTCCGCCAGGCGCGTCTCGTAGGTGTGCCCGACATGGTCGAGCAGGACGCTCGGGTAGCGTTGCCCGAGCCCCTCCGCGACGGAACGCCAGGCGTCGCCGGGCTGCATGAAGCCCGGCACGAAGACCACCTGCGGCGTGCGCAGCACTGTGTCCATCCGGCAATGATCCCCCCCAACGCCACCTACGCGCAGATCGGCGCGCTCGTGGACGAGCTCGCCCGCTGCGGGGTCCGCCGGGCGGTCACCTCCCCCGGCTCGCGCAACGCCCCGATCACGTTGACGCTGGCCGGCGAGCAGCGAATCGACACCACGTCGGTGATCGACGAGCGCGCCGCGGGGTTCATGGCGCTCGGGATGGCCAAGGCGAGCGGCCGGCCGGTCGCTGTGACCTGCACCTCGGGCACCGCCGCGGCCAACCTGCTGCCCGCCGTCGTCGAGGCCCACGAGGCGCGTGTGCCGCTGGTAGTGCTGACCGCCAACCGCCCGCCCGAGCTGCGCGACGTCGGCGCCGGCCAGGCGATCGACCAGATCGGGATCTACGGGCGCTTTGCGAAGTGGTTCGTCGAGCTCGGCAACGGCGAGCCCGGGCGCGATTGGGCGATCCACGTGCGCGCGCTGGCCTGCCGCGCGTTCTGGACGGCCGCGGGCGGGCGCCCGGGGCCGGTCCACCTCAACCTGCCGCTGCGCGAGCCGCTCGCGCCGGTGCCCGACGCGGGCTTCGATGCAGGCGCCTGGGCCGGGCGCGCCGACGGGGAGCCCTGGACGACGGTGTACGAAGAGAAGCCGCTCGCGGAGCCGGCGCTGCTCGCCGGGCTGGCGGCGCGGATCGCCGCGACGCCGCGCGGCGCGATCGTCTGCGGCCCGACCGACGAGGCGGTCGCCGAGGCGCTGACGCGCCTCGCGGCAGTGACGGGCTGGCCGGTGCTCGCCGAGCCCTGCTCGGGGGTGCGCTGCGGCGAGCACGACCTCGGCCACGTTGTCGCCCACTACGACGCGCTGCTGCGCAGCGACGCCTTCGCGCAGGCGCACGCGCCCGGGTTGCTGCTGCGGATCGGCGACATGCCGACGTCGAAGGCGCTGCGCGCCTGGGTCGCGCGCGCGGGGGCGCAGGTGCTGATCGACCCCCATGGGAGCTGGCACGAGCCGACGCGGCTCGCCGGCGAGATCGTCCAGGCCGCCGCGGCGCCGACCTGCGCGGCGCTCGCCGACGCACTGCAGGCGGGCGGCGCGGCGCCCGGCCGCGACAGCGGCTGGATGCGCGGCTGGCGGCTCGCCGACGACCGCGTCCCACCGCTGCTCGATGCCGAGGCGGACCCGTTCGAGCCACGCGCCTACACCGCGATCGCGCCGGCGCTGCCCGACGGCGCGCTGGTGTGGGTCGGCTCATCGATGGCGATCCGCGATGTCGAGACGTTCTTCCCGAGCCTGGACAGGCGCGTGCGCCTGCTCTCCAGCCGTGGCGCGAACGGCATCGACGGGGTGGTCGCCGCGGCGGCCGGCGCCGCGCTGGCGACCGGCGCGCCGACGTGGCTGCTGATCGGTGACGTCGGCCTGCAGCACGACCTCGGCGGCCTGCTCGCCGCGGCGGGCGCGGGGGCCGATCTGCGCATCGTGTGCGTCGACAACGCCGGCGGCGGGATCTTCGACTTCCTGCCGGTCGCCGAGCACGCGCAGCGCGACGCCTACGAGCGCCACATCGCGACCCCGGCCACGGTCGACGTCGCTGCCGCGGCCGCGCTGGCGGGAATGCGCCACACCCTGGCGAGCACCGTCGGGGAGATCCGCGCCGCGGCGGCTGGACCGGGGATCGTCGAGGTGCG
This sequence comes from Thermoleophilaceae bacterium, assembly GCA_050999535.1. Classification (GTDB taxonomy): domain Bacteria; phylum Actinomycetota; class Thermoleophilia; order Solirubrobacterales; family Thermoleophilaceae; genus JAAYBF01. The sequence continues at coordinate 14,424 of JBPCPD010000078.1, read as the reverse complement.
CACCGACCGGCTCGAGAACGTGCGGCGACATCGCGAGCTGCTCGCCGCGGTGGCCGCGGCCGTCGCCGAGTGCGGCTGACGGCCCCCCCTGTGAGTCGGGCGCGGGTTCAGCCCGCGAGAACGGTCGGATCGCCGGGAACGTCGACGGCGTGCTGCTGGAGCGCGGGAAGGGGGACGATCTCCAGGGCGCGTTGGTGGGTGGACGCCAGCACCACATAGGCGGCCGCGCCCTCCTCGTGGGCCCGCAGCCAGTTCACCGCGGTCACACACCAACGGTCGCCGGGCACGAGCCCGGGAAAGTGGTACTGCGGCATCGGCGTGCTGAGATCGTTGCCGATACGACGCTGATGGTCGAGGAACTCCTCAGTCACCACCGCGCAGATCGTGTGGCTGCCCCGGTCCTCCGGGCCCGTGCGACAGCACCCGTCCCGGTAGAAGCCGGTGACGGGGTCGCTACCGCAGGGCTCGAGCTCTGCACCCAACACGTTGCGATCGGCCACCGCACCAGTATCGCCGGTCGAGCCGATCCCCGTCGACAGCCGCGCGCATCCCCTGCGTGCGCTGCTCGCACCACGTTCCCGCACCTGGCGCAGGCGGTGGGCGGCGCTCACGGCTCGTCTCGACAGCCCTTCCGCCCCGGCAAGACAAAGAAGGCGGAGGCGGACCAGACCTACGACAGTCCCCCTCCGCCGTACAGGCACCCGACGACGACCATCACGACGAGCAGGGCGATGGCGGCAACCCAGCCGCCGAGAACGAAAGCGATCGCCAGGGCCGACAGGACGGCCACTGGCGCGATGCCAAGAATCCGGTTGGGGCGCGTCGCAAACCAGGAGTGATGTTGACAGCGTACCCCGTGGCTTCGGCGCGTCGTGAGGCGCGAGCGTCGTACCGCGCTGCGGCCGGGGTGCTCGACGCGCAGTAAACATTTTCGCGCTATGTCCCTCCGGGCCGCTGGGGCGGACCAGGCCGACGACGCCCCAGAGCCGCCGTCCGGCCATCTGGGGCGCTACCGCGCGCTGAGGCGCTCGATCAGCTCGAGCAGCAGGGGGCGCAGCTCCTCGATGTCGCGTCCGGTGGCCAGGAACTGCAGGATGAGGCCGTCGACTCCGGCGCACAGCAGCTGGGCCCGGCGCCCGGCGTCCGGCGTGCCCAGGCGCTCCAGTGCGGCCTCGAGCAGGGTGTGCCAGGCGCGGTCCCAGCGCTCGGCTGCCGTGCGCAGGTCCTCGCGTCGCGCGCCCTCGAGATAGAGCTCGTACTGGGCCAGGAGCACGAGCCTATCGGCGAAGGCCTGCTCCATCGCCCATTCGACGAAGCGCGCGGGGAGGCCCTCGGGGTCCTCGCCGCGCAGCACCTGCACCTGCTCCTCGACGCGCTCGGTCTCGCGGTCGGCGACGTGGTGCAGCGCCTGGGCGACCATGTCGGCCTTGGACTCGAAGTAGTAGGTGGTGGACCCCAGCGGCACGCCCGCCTCGGCGGCGACCGCGCGGTGCTCGACCGCCTCCACCCCGCCGCGGCCGATCACCCGCACGGTGGCCTCGAGGATCTCTCGGCGCCTGGCGACGCCGCGGGCCTCAGTGGCCACTGGACAGGTTGAGCCCCACGACGCCCAGGATCACGGCGGCGATGCTCAGCACCTTGATCGCCCCGGTCGGCTCACCCCAGGCGAGCACGCCGATCACGGCGATGAGCGCGGTGCCGACGCCGGCCCAGATCGCGTAGACGAGGCCGATGTCGAGCTCTTTGAGCACCGGCGCGAGCAGTGCGAAGGCCAGCGCGTAGCCCAGGACGGCGCCGACTGAGGGCAGCGGCCTGGAGAACCCGTCCGACATGCGCAGCGCGACGGTGCCGAGCACCTCGGCGATGATGGCGAGAGCGAGCAGGGCTGCGGCGGGCATGGGGCCTCCTCGTTCCGTTCCTGTACGGCAGTACATGTACCAGTGTACACACGCTCGCCCCCAGGGGCGCCACCCGGAACGACGGCAGCGTCCAACCAGATAGCTGACGAGCAGAGACCGCCAAGCCAATCTTGGGGGACCGCGAGGCGGGCTACCGCGAGGCGGGCTACCGCGGTGCCGTCGCGCCCGCCGCCAGGGCGCTGGGCTTTGGAGCGAGCGGCAGCGGGTGGTGGCGGCGTGGGGTGAGGAGTTGCACTGCTGGGCTCTCGACGTAGCGCCAGCTCGCGGCACCGAGCGTGATCGCCCCCGCGAATGTCAGCGCGAGATGGAGTCCTGTCGAGATGTCGGGGTTGATCTCGGTGATGAGTGTCTGGACGATGTAGCCCCAGAGGAAGATGCCGTAGGACCACCGGCCGAGCGCTCGGGCCGGCCGGGAGGCCAGCCACCGCTGCGGCCCGCGCAGGACAGGCCCGTGGAGGACGGCGCCGGCGAGTAGCGCCGCGGCCGCGGCGGTGTCGAGTTGGTCGCGGATCTCCTCGTAGTGCACTGGGACGAGGGCGCTGGCCCCTGTCAGGGCGAGCGCGGCCAGGAGCATCGTTCCCGGCTTTTGACCGGGGAGCGAGAGCAGGCGGGGGCCAAGCCCCCGCGCTCGGGCAACCACGAGGACCGCGAGGATCATCCCGATCGCGAACCAGTCCGCGCGCCCCAGCAGGGTGAAGACTGGCTCGCTGGCGATCGGGTCAGTGGCCGAGGTGGTGCGGACGACCCAAGCGGCGAGCACGAGCCCGAGCAGCCACCAGACCTCGCGGCGCAGGAGCGATGCGTCTCCTTCCTCAGGGCGGTCAGAGCGGCGCCGCCACCAGGACCAAACCGGTAGGGCGAGATAGAAGGTGATGAACAACGACAGCGACCAGGCAGGGAGCAGGCCCTCGTACGGGGTGTCGGTGCCAAGGGTCTGGGTCAGCGTGAGAACCCGCCAGAGATCGCCAGGACCCATGCTTTGAAGCCCGATCGTCGCCGCCGCGCCCGCAAGGGCGATCCAGTAACCCGGGTAGATCCTGGCGGCCCTGAACGCCAGCGTCCCAGGCGCGGGCCGTCGATCAAGGCGGGCGCGCAGGAACCGGCTCGACAACAGAAACCCGGTCAGCAGCGCGAAGACGGTGATGCCATGGTTCTGCTGGGACCAGGCTCCCAAGCCCCAGCTTTTCCCGACGGCGTGGTCGAAGACGACGAGGAGCGCCGCGAGGCCGCGAAGGCCATCGACGGTGCGGATCCGTGACGGGGACGATTCCCTGAGGGGTTCGGCCGGACCGGACACTTAGGGAACCCTACATTAGGGTCGCCTAAGTGATGCCGCTCCAGACCACCGAGCGATGATCTCGATCGCTGCCGATGGCGGTGTGCCGGGGGCGGCCGGTCACTTGAGCATTCCCGGCCGGGACCGCGTAACCTCCCGCGCGGAGTCAATCGCACCCGATCGAGGGTCAGGGAATCCGGTCCGAGTCCGGAGCTGACGCGCAGCGGTGGGGACGCGCGAGACGACGGAGGCCACTGGGAGCAGTCTCGGGAAGGCGTCGTCAACGATCGCATCCGAGCCCGAAGACCTGTCGACTCCGTCCCGCGGCATGAGCCCCGGGTCGCCGTTCAACAGTGGCCTCGCGAGCAGGGCCACACGGAGACAAAGGAGCCGGACATGGCCCGTACCGCCGTTCTTGGCATGCCCCGCATGGGGCGCGACCGCGAGTTGAAGTTCGCCCTGGAGGCCCACTGGGCGGGCGAGAGCGACGGCGACGCGCTGCTGGACACCGCGCGCGAGCTGCGCGCCCGCAACTGGCGCGCGATGCAGGAGGCCGGGATCGACTCGATCCCCTCCGGCGACGCGAGCCTCTACGACCACGTCCTCGACACGGCCTGGGCGCTGGGCGCGGTCCCCGAGCGCTTCGGCGACGCCCGCGAGCACGGGCTGGCCGGCTACTTCGAGCTGGCGCGCGGCTCGGAACAGGCCCGGCCGCTGGAGATGACCAAGTGGTTCGACACCAACTACCACTACCTGGTGCCCGAGCTCGCGCCCGGCCAGGGCTTCGACCTCGACGCCTCCCACTGGACCGGGCAGCTGCGTGAGGCGGCCGGGCTGGGCATCACCACCCGTCCCGTGGTCCTGGGCCCGCTGTCCTTTTTGAAGCTGTCGAAGGGGCTCGAGCTGCCGCTCACCGCCCTGGACGCGCTCGTGCCGGTCTACGAGCAGCTGCTGGCTGAGCTCGCGCAGGCCGGCGCGGTCGAGGTCCAGATCGACGAGCCCTGCCTGGTCGTGGACCTGACCGCCCACGAGCGAGACGCCTTCGACGCCGCGTGGCGAACGCTGGCCGGCGCGGCGAAGCTCGAGCTGAGCCTGACGACCTACTTCGCCGGGCTCGACGGCGTGGGTGCGCTGGAGCGCACGCTGGCCCTGCCGGGCGCCGAGTTCCACCTCGATCTGGTGCGCGGGCCGGGCCAGCTTGAAGGCGCGCTGACGGTGCTCCGCGACTTCCAGGCCCGGCTGTCGCTGGGGCTACTCGACGGGCGCAACGTGTGGGCCGCCGACCTGGACCGGGCCGTCGAGCTCGCCGACCGGGCGACCGAGGCGCTGGGATCGCAGCGCGTGACGCTGGCGTCCAGCTGCTCGATGCTCCACCTGCCTCACGAGGCGGCGCGCGAGGAGGGCATCGCGGAGGAGGTGCGGGGCTGGCTGGCCTTCGCCGCCGAGCGGCTGGGCGAGCTGGGCGTTCTGCGCGCAGCGGTCGGGCACGGCCCGGGCGAGCGCCGCGACGAGGTGCTGGCACCTTCGCGCGCGGTGGCCTCGGCGCGGGGCACGTCGCAGCTGACCAACGATCCGGCGGTGCGCGAGCGCACCGGATCTCTCACCCAGCGCGACTACGACCGCGCCACGCCGGCGCCCCAGCGGCGGGCGGCCCAGCGCGCGCGGGTGCCCCTGCCCGACCTCCCCACCACGACCATCGGCTCCCACCCGCAGACCGGCGACATCCGCGAGGCGCGCCGCGAGCACCGTGAGGGCCGGCTCGACGACGCCGCCTATCGGGAGTTTCTGGAGGGCCAGGTGCGTGACGCGGTCGAGGTCCAGGAGCGCCTGGGCCTCGACGTCCTGGTCCACGGCGAGCCCGAGCGCAACGACATGGTCGAGTACTTCGGCCAGCAGCTGGCCGGCTTCGCCTTCTCAGCGAACGGATGGGTGCAGTCCTACGGCAGCCGTTGCGTCAAGCCGCCGATCCTGTACGGGGACGTCTCCCGGCCCGAGGCGATGACCGTCGACTGGTGGCGTTACGCGCAGTCGCTGACCGCCAAGCCGATGAAGGGCATGCTCACCGGGCCCGTGACGATCCTGCAGTGGTCCTTCGTGTGCGACGAACAGCCACGCCGGGAGACGTGCACTCAGATCGCCCTGGCCGTCCAGGACGAGGTGCTCGACCTGGAGCGCGCCGGCTGCTTCGCCATCCAGGTCGACGAGGCGGCGCTGCGCGAGGGCCTGCCCCTGCAGCGCCACGCCCAGGACGACTACGTGCGCTGGGCCGTGGACTGCTTCCGGCTGACCGTCGCGCCAACCGGCGAGGACACCCAGGTGCACACCCACATGTGCTACTCGGAGTTCAACGACAGGATGGAGCACATCGTGCGCCTGGACGCCGACGTGATCTCGATCGAGGCCTCGCGCTCGGACATGGAGGTGCTCGACGCATTCGCGGGAGAGCTGGACTACCCCAACGACATCGGCCCCGGCGTTTGGGACATCCACTCGCCGCGCGTGCCTTCGGCCGAGGAGATCGAGCGGCTGCTGGAGCTGGCCGAGGCCCGCGTTGGCCGGGAGCGCCTGTGGGTCAACCCCGACTGCGGGCTGAAAACGCGCCAGTGGCCCGAGACGCTGGCCACCCTCGAGCATCTGGTCGAGGCCGCCGGAAGGCGGCGCGCCAAGGCGCCCGCCGGCGCGGGGCAGTCGTGACGCCGGCAGGGCCGAGCGCGGCCGGGCTGTAGAGCCGCGACCGCCGCTCCGTAGTAGCAGGCGCGGTGGACAGCGCTCGGGCACTGACCGCGAAAAGGGCCGCACCCGCGAAGCTCTACAACGAGGCGAAACAGCTCAACGTCGATGGACGCTCGCACATGAACAAGCAACAGCTGCAGCGCGCAGTCGACGCGAAGAAGAGCTGAACCAGAGACTCCCGAAGCCTGAACTCGGTCGCGAGGAATCCCGCGACTCGGAACGGGTCTAAGCCAGCAGCGGCAGCAGCGCGGCCAGCTTGACTTCGGTCTCCGCCAGCTCGGCCGCCGGCTCGGAGTCCGCCACGATCCCGCAGCCCGCGTAGAGGTGCGCGGTCGCCCCGCGGATCAGCCCGCAGCGCAGGGCGACGCACAGCTCGCCGTCGCCGGCCAGGTCGGTCCAGCCCAGCGCCCCGGCGTACCAGCCGCGGTCGAGGCCCTCGAGTGCGGGAATCAGCGGCATCGCCTCCGCCGTCGGCTCACCGCCGACCGCCGGCGTCGGGTGCAGCCGCCCCGCGAGCTCGATCGCCGAGACCGAGTGCGAGAGTTGCGCGCGGATCGGGGTCGCGAGGTGCTGGACGTTCTGGACCTTGACCAGCACCGGCTCCTCGGCCGCCGCTACCCAGACGCTGACCGGGTCCAGCGTGCGCTCGATGCGCCGGACGACGATCTCCTGCTCGGAACGGTCCTTCGGGCTCTGGCGCAGCTGCTCGCCCAGGTGGGCGTCAACCGAGGGGTCGGCGCTGCGCCGCGTCGTGCCGGCCAGCGCGACCGTCTGCGCGCGCGAGCCGTCGCGGCGCACGAGCAGCTCGGGCGAGGCGCCGATGAACGTCCCCTCCGGACCACCGATGCAGTAGCAGTAGCACGCGGCGAAGGCCGCGCGCAGCGCCCCCAGCACCGGCGCCGGGTCGATCTCGCCGCCGGCGTGCACGCGCACCTCGCGCGCGAGCACGACCTTGTCGAGTCCGCCGCCACGGATGCGCTCGACGGCGCGGCGCACGGCTTCCTCGTAGTGCGACGGCGGGGCGGCGCTCGCGACCCGCGGGCGGGCGATCGGATCGGGGTCGACCAGGCCGAGTGTGGCCGCTCGCAGCCCGGCGACGCGCCCGGCGCAGCGTGCCAGCAGCGCGTCGGCTGTGTCGTCGCTCTCGACCGCGACGCTGACGGTCATGCGCGCCTGATCGCCGCAGCGGGCGAGCGAGACCTCGGGCAGCGCGAGCTGGGCGGGCGCGAACCCGGCCCACTCCGGCGCCGCGCCCCCTTCGGGCGCGAACGAGAAGCCGCCGGTGAACATCGGTCCCGCGCCCGCGGGTCGGCCGGGGTCGGATCCGGCGGCGTCGGTGACTGTCCGCGACGCCAGCGTCCGGCAGGCGGCCGCGGCATCGGCGAAGCGCCCGGGGCCGTGCGCCTCGATCGCGGCGGCCGTGCCGAGCGAGCAGACCGCGGAGCCGTCGCGGTCAGGCTGCTCGAAGCAGAAGAAGCGATCCTGCGGGGCGCGCGAGGCGAGCACCGCCGCGCTCAGGTCGAGCCCGGCCGCGATCGGTCCGGTGACCGACGCGATCGTGCGGCGCCCGTCCCGGCGCGCGCGCGCGAGGGCGACCTCAATGTGGCGCTCGAGGTCCTCCCACAGCTTGTCCGAGAGGGTGAAGGGGTCGCGCCGGGCGAGGCCCGTGGCCGGCGCGCTCATCGGCGGGCGGCGCCCGGGCGGGTGCAGTGGAAGATCGTCTCGCTCTCCATCAGCCCGCAGCGGGCGCGGTCGCCCGCGGAGAGGCGCTGCGCGGGACGCTCGGTGGATACGTCGAGCCCGGCCGCGCGCAGGCGAACGGCGATGTCGGGTGCGTAGAGGCGCACATGGTCATGCTGCCAGAAGGCCCGCTCGCGTTCGGCGGGTTCGGTCACAGATGGATCCTCATAGGTGTGCCGGCGGTCGTGATCGATCGGAACCAGCACGACGAGCCATCCGCCGGGGCGCAGCACGCGCGCCAGCTCCGCCATCGCCGTGCGGTCGTCCTCGACGTGCTCGAGCACGTGGCTGCAGAGCACCGCGTCGAAGGACGCGTCCCGGAAGGGCAGCGCGGTGATGTCGGCGGCCACGTCGACGCCGCCCCCATCGAGGTCGCAGGTGACGCGCTCGAGCTCGGGCAGGGGCTCCAGGCGCCGGTCCAGCGCGTGCTCGGGCGCGAAGTGCAGCATCCGCAGCGGACCCTCCCCCACGCCGGCGCGATCGCGCAGGTGCAGCCACAGCGCCCGGTGGCGCTCGTGGGCGCCGCAGCCCGGGCAGATGGCGTCGGGACGGTTCCAGTCGGGCACGAACGCCGCCCACGTGCGCCCGCAGCACGGGCACTGCACCGCATCGCCGCGCCAGCGCGCGCGCACCCACCGCCGGTGGACCGCCGCCCCGACCCGCCCGCGCCGCCGCGAGGTCGAGCGGCTGTCGAGCGTGGGCCGGCTGATCTGCTCAGGTCGCGGAGCGGCCGCGGGCCACCGCGATCTCTCCGGTGCGGACCATCTCGATCAGCCCAAACGGGCGGATCATGCGCTCGAACGCCTCGACCTTGCCGTCGTCGCCGGTGATCTCGACGGTGACCGAGCGCTTGTGCACGTCGACGATCCGCCCGCGAAAGATGCTCGCGAACTCCATGATCTGGGCGCGCGTGTCCCCGTCCGCGGAGATCTTGAACAGGGCGAGCTCGCGCGTGACGGCCTCGTCGGGCTCGAGATCACGGATCTTGATCACGTTGACGAGCTTGTGCAGCTGCTTGGTGACCTGGTCGATCGGGTGCGCGACGCCGTCGACGGTGAGCGTTATGCGCGAGATCGCGTCGTCGTCGGTCGGGCCGACGGCGAGCGAGTCGATGTTGAATCCGCGCCGGGCGAACAGCCCCGCGATCCGGGCGAGCACGCCGGGCTTGTTCTCGACCAGCAGCGAGAGCACGTGCTTGCGCCCGCTGTGGCGCCCCCCGGCCGCCTGCAGATCCTCCAGATTCAGGACCTCTTTCGTTCCAGGCTCACCCACCGCTCAGCCCACCATGGCCCGAGCGGCTTGTCCAGCCGGAATCATGGGGTAGCAGTTCTCTTCCTTGGTGACCCGCACGTCGCAGATCACCGGGCCCTCGGTCGCGAGCGCGCGCTCGAGCACGCCGGGCAGCTCGGACTTCTCATCGACGCGCATGCCGGTCGCGCCGAAGGCCTCTGCGAGCTTGACCCAGTCGGGGCTCGAGCCCATCTCGACGGCGCTGTAGCGGCGGTCCCAGAACAGCTCCTGCCACTGGCGGACCATGCCGAGGTAGCCGTTGTTCATGATGAAGACCTTGACCGGGATGCTCTCGGTCACGCACGTCGCGAGCTCCTGGATGTTCATGATCAGCGAGCCGTCGCCGGCAATGCAGACGACCTGCTCGTCGGGCATCGCGACCTTGGCGCCCATAGCGCTGGGCAGGCCGAAGCCCATCGTCCCGAGCCCGCCCGAGTTGATCCACCTCCGCGGGCGGTCGAAGTGGAAGTACTGGGCACACCACATCTGGTGCTGGCCGACGTCGGAGGTGACGATCGCGTCGCCGCCGGTCGCCGCGTAGATCGCCTCGATCATGTACTGCGGCTTGATCTCGCTGCCGTCGCCGGCGTCGTAGGAGAGCGGGTGCTTGTCGCGCCAGCCGTCGATGCGCTCCCACCAGCCGTCGAGCCGCGACCCGTCGGTCTCCAGCGCGCGATACTCGGCGGCGAGCTTGGGCAGGATGCTCGCGGCGTCGCCGACGATCGGGATGTGCGCCGCGACGTTCTTGGAGATCTCCGCCGGGTCGACGTCGATGTGGATGAACTTCGCGCGCGGCGCGAACTCCGACAGCTTGCCGGTGATGCGATCGTCGAAGCGGGCGCCGATCGCGACGATCAGGTCGGCCTCGTCGATCGCGTAGTTGGCGGCCCGGGTGCCGTGCATGCCGAGCATCCCGAGCCACTGGTCGTGCGGCGCCGGAAACCCTCCGAGGCCCATCAGAGTGCAGGTGACGGGGAAGCGCTCGCAGGTCGCGAGCTCGACCAGCTCGCGCGAGGCGCCCGCGTTGATCACGCCGCCGCCGGCGTAGATGACCGGGCGCCGCGAGTTGGCCAGCGCCTTCGCGGCGAGCCGGATCTGCTTGGTGTTGCCATCGGTCGTCGGCTGGTAGCCGAGCAGATCGACCGAGTCGACGGGCTCGTAGGGGATGTCGGCGCGCGAGAGGTCCTGCGGGATGTCGACCAGGACGGGGCCGGGGCGCCCCGTGCGCGCGATGTGGAAGGCCTGGTGGATCGCCGCGGGGATCTCCAGCGGCTCCTGGATCATGATCGAGTGCTTGACGATCGGCATCGTGATGCCGGTCACGTCGGCCTCCTGAAAGCCGTCGGTGCCGAGCAGGTCGGTGCGCACCTGGCCGGTGATGAACACCGTCGGGACCGAGTCCATCATCGCGTCGGCGATCGCCGTGACGAGGTTGGTCGCGCCCGGACCCGAGGTCGCGAGCGCGACGCCGACCTTTCCCGATGCCTTGGCGTAGCCCTCGGCCGCATGGCCGGCTCCCTGCTCGTGGCGGCACTGGATGTGTCGCAGGCCCGCGTCCACGAGTGCGTCGTAGGTCGGGAGGTTGGCGCCGCCGGGGATCCCGAATACATGCTCGACGCCCTCGGCCTTGAGGCACTCCATGATGGCGTCGACTGCTCGCATGCGGCTGGCTCCCTGCCCGGCGATCGATGGCGAGAAGGGCGGCCGCCGAGTACCGCCAGACAACCGATGGTATCAGCGGTTTTCGCGCCCTCCGGGGGGCCAGCCCCTCGCTCAGGCACCGGCCGAGCGGCCGAAAGCTCAGCCCCGCCCGCCGAGCAGGCGCGCCATCATCGGCGACGAACCCAGCGACTCGTCACGGCGGCGGCGGCGAGCACGATGGATCCGAGCAGAATGGCCGCGGCAGCCATCAAGATCAGGCCCAGGCCGATGTTGGCGCCGATCACGCAGTTCGAAGCGTCGATCTGCTCCTGGGTGTAGCTGGTCGGGCACTGCTCCGGGTTCAGGAAGAGCAGGCCCGTTGCGGCAAGTGCCGTGGCCGCCAGGAAGCCATAGAGGAGAATCCGACCGGGAGTCTGCCTGCCGCGATTCACAGCTGTGGCGAGGATAGTGCGCACGCTGCGCCTCAAGCCGGTCGGAGTGGGTGTCGATGTATCCGCCATGAGCTCCGCGCCGCGAGCCGTGCGCCTCGTCTTCTTCGCTCTCGCGGGGTGGCTCGCCCTGGCCGCCGTGCGCAACGCCTTCTTCCCCGAGCTCGACGTGGGCCCGTTCTTCGGCCGCTACGTGCACGACCTCGTGCTCGTGCTCGCGGGCGGCATGTGCGCTCTGCGGGCGATCCCGCGCCGGGAGGAGCGTCTGGCCTGGGGCTGATCGGCGCGGGAGTGCTGGCTTGGACGCTGGGCGAGATCTACTACACGGCCGTGCTGTGGACGGCGGAGACGGTGCCCGTGCCCTCTCCCGCGGACGCCGGCTATCTGCTGATGCCGCCGCTCGTGCTCGCGGGGCTCGTGGTGCTGGTGCGCTCGAGGACGAGCGGCGTCCCGGTGACGCTGCGCGCCGACGGCCTCACGGCCGCCCTCGCCATCGCGGCGGTGAGCGCGGCGATCGTGTTCGAGACGGTGCTTCGCGCAGCCCCCGGCGACCTCGTCGGCGTGGCCACCTCGCTGGCCTACCCGCTCAGCGACCTCATCCTGGCCGGCTTCGTCGTGGGCGCGCTCGCCGGCACGGGCTGGCGCCTTGACCGCACCTGGTCGCTGCTCGGTCTCGGGATCCTCACCTTCTGGCTCGCCGACTCGCGCTACCTCGTCCACGTGGCCAACGACACGGTCGTCTCTCCGAGTTGGTACGACGCGGGCTGGTGGATCGGGCTCACGCTGATCGGCGCGGCCGCGTGGCAGCCCGTGACAACCCCCGACGCCGAGCCCCCGCGCGAGGGCCTGCGCCTGATCGTCATGCCGCTGTCGTTCGGGGTCATCGGCCTGACGGTGCTGATCTATGGCTGCTTCGCACACCTCAACGCGCTCGCGGTGGTGTTAGCGGCCGCCGCTCTGGCAGCGGTGATGGCGCGCCTCATCCTCACCTTCCGCGAGCACGTCCGGATGCTCCACCTGTCGCGCGCCGAGGCGCTTGCCGATGCGCTCACCGGCCTGCCCAACCGGCGGGCGCTGGCACGGCACCTCGAGCGCGCGATCCCGCGCGCCTCCGACGGCCAGCCGCTGGTGCTCGCGCTGTTCGACCTCGACGGCTTCAAGCTCTACAACGACACCTTCGGCCACCCCGCCGGCGACGCGCTGCTGGCGCGGCTCGGATCCAACCTGCGCCGTTACCTGGACGGGCGCGGGACGGCGTACCGGATGGGCGGCGACGAGTTCTGTGCCCTCTTCGAGCCCCGCGCCCAGGTCATCGAACCGATCGTGGCGGGCGCCGCCAGTGCTCTCTCCGAGCAGGGGGAGGGCTTCTCGATCGGCTGCTCTCAAATCGCCGCCGCGCCGGCACTCACAGAGGTGGCGTCGCTCGTGCGCTCGAGCCACGAACGGTGGGACGGCGAGGGCTACCCCGACCGCCTCGCCGGGGCCGAGATCCCCCTCGGGTCCCGCATCTTGGCGGTGGCCGACTCCTTCGACGCCATGACCGCCGACCGTCCCTACAGCGGGCCGCGCACCCCCGATGACGCGCTGCGCGAGCTGCGCGACTGCGCCGGCAGCCAGTTCGACCCCGTCGTGGTCGAGGCGTTCTGCGCCGTGTGGGCAGCGCGGAACGCCCTCGCCGCAGCGGGGGCAGGCCGCTGAGCGGAGCGCTACGCGCCGAAGAGCTGCTGCTGGCCCGGCGCCGGGCCGTCCGGGCGGGGCTCGGGTTCGGAGGCGAGCTCGGGGAAGTCGAGATCGGCCCCGCAGCGTCCGCAGACCTGAACGTGGATCGGGAGCACGAAGCCGCACTCGTCGCAGGGGCGGCGCCCGACGTCGCGCTCGGGGCGAGAGACGAGCGCCGCGAGCGTCCCCAGCAGCGGCAGGCAGAACCCGATCGCGAACCAGAGCACGAACGAAGCGCCCTTGATCTTCCCGATCGCCCCTGCCGAGAGGCCGCAGAAGACGAGGATGACGATGAAGGCCATCAGCCCGCTCAGCCGCTCAGAGCACGCGCGTGGCCCAGATGACCGCGACGACCGCAAGCACGGCAACGACGATCCACACCAGCCCCGCAACGAAGCCGGCGACCGCCTTGAACAGCAGGAAGGCGACGAGCAGCAGGACCCCGACGGCGAGCAGCTTGCGGCCGATCTCCTTCGCGTGGCGGCCGATCTCCCTGCCGTGGCGGTTGACCTCCTTCCCGTGCGCTGCCATACCCCTGAGCTTATCCGATGCATCGCGCCGTTCAGAGCAGGTACGGCGGGCGCGTCGGCAGGTAGCGATCGAGACCGGGGAGCGGGATCGAGGACATCACCCAGCTCGGCCACCAGACCCGGAAGCCGAGCCGGCGCAGGCGGCGCAGCAGCCACCACGCGTCGGTCGAGCAGTAGAGCGCCAGCGACTCGGGCTCGAGCGTCTTGGCGACCCGGTCCAGCGCCTGCAGGACGACGGGCACCAGCTCCTCGGGCGTGCGCGCGACGGCCGGGCCGATCTCGCCGTCGGGGCCGACCCAGCAGAGGGCGGTCGCCTGGGCGGCGTCCGGGCTCATCGTCGCCAGGCAGGTCCGTGTACGGCCGAAGAACTCGTGCAGCAGCGGCCGGCGGTGGGCGATCGCGGGCGGCTCGAGGCGCCGCCACTCGGCGACCGCCCGCGCGGGCTCGAGCACGTGCGCCGACGGATCGCGGGCGTCGATCTCCTGCGCGCGCCGCACCCCGTACTCGGGGGTCGCCCCGCGCAGGTGCCAGTGGCCGGTCGCCGGCATCGCGCCGAAGCCCGCGTAGAGGCTGAGGTCGGCGTTCGCGCCGGCGGCGATCACCACGCGGCCGAGATCGGGGGTCGGGTCGTCGGGCCAGAGGCGCCCCAGCAGCGCACGGCCGATGCCGCTGCCGTGCTCGCCGGGGAGAACCATCAGCTCGGTGAGCTGCTCCATCGCCCCGAAGCGGCAGACGCGGCCGTGACCGATCGGCTCGCCGTCGCGCTCGCAGATCCACCATTTGCCCTCGGGCTTGGCCGCGATGAACTCCAGCAGCGGGCGGCGCAGCCGCCACTCGCGCTCGATGCGCTCCTCCGAGAGCGGCGCGGGGCCCATCAGGCCCATCCCCTGGGCGGTGTCGTGGATCGCGAGCTCGGACACGCGGAAGGCCGCGTAGAGATCGGGCGCGCGGGCCTCGCGATAGGTCGCCTGCGGTGCGGGCTCGGCGCTCATCGCCGGTCCGGTCCGGGCTCGATGACGAGGTTCCAGGCCATGAGCGGCGAGGCTATCGGCGCCCGCAGGCCGGCGTCGGGTCGCCCGTCGCGGGCCGCTCAGGCGGCGCGCGCGGCCGCGCGCGCCGCATCGAGG
>JBPCPD010000187.1:0-3381 GCA_050999535.1 Thermoleophilaceae bacterium | reverse complement strand
CGCGCCCCGGACCGGGCGCCGAGCACGTCTACCACCTCTACGTCGCCCGGCACGAGCGCGCGGACGAGCTCGCCGCCGCGCTGGGGCGGCGCGGCATCGGCGCGCGCGGCTACTACCGCGTGCCGATCCACCGCCAGCCCGCGACCTTGCACCTCGCGCCCTCCGGCGAGCGGGCGCTCGCGCAGACCGAGCTCGCGGCGCGTACCGGGCTGGCGCTGCCGATGGGCCCCGAGCTGGGCGCGGATGCGGTCGACGAGGTCGTGGAGGCGGTCGCAGCGTGCGCATCTGGATCGATCTGACCAACAGTCCCCACGTGCTCGTGATGCGCCCGGTGATCGAGGGCCTGCGTGCGGAGGGCCACGAGGTCGAGGTCACCGCGCGCGACTTCGCCCAGACGCTGGCGCTCTGCGAGCGATTCGGGATCGTCCACACCGCAATCGGGCGCCACCGCGGCGGGCGCGCGGCTAGCAAGGCGCTCGGCCTGGCCAGTCGCAGCGCGGCGCTGATCCGGTGGGCGCACGGACGCGGATTCGCAGTCGCGATCGGCCACGGCTCCAACGACGTCGCCGTCGCCGCATCCGCGCTGCGGATCCCCTCCGCGACGGCCTTCGACTATGAGTGGGCCAAGCTCCAGCACCACCTCAACTGCCGCCTGGCGAAGGCCGTCGTGGTCCCCGAGGCGATCCCGCCCGAGTGCCTGGAGCGTTACGGGGCCGCGGGCAAGCTGCGGCGCTACGCGGGGCTCAAGGAGGAGTACTACCTCGCCGACTTCGAGCCCGACCCGGCGGTGCTCGGCGAGCTCGGGCTCGATCCGGCGAAACCGATCACCGTCGTGCGCACGCCGCCGGAGGTCTCGCTCTACCACCGCTTCGAGAGTACGATCTTTGCCCGCGTGGTCGAGCGACTGCGCGGGACGCAGGCGGTCGTCCTGCCCCGCACTCCGGGCCAGCGCGCCGAGCTGGAGGCGCTCGGTGGCCTCGTCATTCCGGCGCGCGCGATCGATGCGCAGAGCCTGATCGCATTTTCCGACCTCGTCGTGTCCGCCGGCGGTACCATGAACCGCGAAGCCGTGGCACTCGGCGTTCCCGTCTACACGACGTTCGAGGGGAGGCCGGGCGCTGTCGACGAGGAGCTGATCTCCGACGGGCGCATGCGCAGGCTCGAGGATCCGGGGCAGGTGAGGCTCGAGAAGCGTCCAACCTCCCGGAGGGAGCGCATCCGTCGCGACCCCCGTCAGCTGATGGAGATGCTGCTCAGCGCACACGTCTCGTGATGGCACGAATCAAATCGTCAGTCGGGATCCGCCGCCTCGGGCAGGTGGCCGTCGATGCCTGCCTGGTCGCGCTCGCCTACTACCTCGCCTTCATGCTGCGCTTCGACGCCGGCGCACCGCCGCGCTACGAGGCGCTGCTGCTCGACACGATCCTCTTCGTCGTGCTCGTCAAGGCCGCCCTGTTCGCGGCCTTCGGCCTCTATTCGAAGCTGTGGCGCTTCGTCGACCAGACCGACTTCGAGTCGATCATCAAGGCGGTCGTCGTCTCGAGCTTCGTTCTGATCGGGGGGCTGTTCCTGCTCTCGATCAGCTCAGCCGATCCGCCTCGCGGGGTGATCGCGCTCGACTTCCTGCTCACGCTCGCGCTGATCGCGGGGGCGCGCTTCCTGGTGCGGGCGCTCATCGAGCGGCCGCGCGGCCCGCTGGTGACGCGCGCTGACCGCGAGGTGCTGGTCGTCGGCGCGGGTAACGGCGGCCAGCAGGTCGCGCTCGAGCTGCGTCGCAACCCGCAGCTCTCGAGCGCTGTGATCGGCTACGTCGACGACGACCCGCGCAAGCGGGGAATGTTGATCTCGGGCTATCGCGTGCACGGCACCACGCACGATCTGCCGCGCATCCTCGACGACACCAAGCCCGACGAGGTCGTGATCGCGATCCCGTCCGCGCCGGGCATCCTGCGCCAGCGCGTGGTGACGGCCTGCCGCGCGCGGGCGATCCCGGTGCGCACGCTGCCGACGACCTTCGAGCTGCTCGCGCGCGGCCCGAATCTGCTCGCGCAGGTGCGCGACGTCCGCGTCGAGGACGTCCTCGGACGCGAGCCGGTGCGCGTGGAGATCGACCACGTCGGCGCCTATCTGCGCGGGCGCACCGTGCTTGTGACCGGTGCCGGCGGCTCGATTGGCTCCGAGCTGTGTCGCCAGATCGCGCGCGTCAGGCCCAAGCGCCTGGTGCTCGTCGACCATGCCGAGAACAACCTCTTCGAGATCCGCCGCCACCTCGAGGACGAGCGCCACTTCGGTGGCGCCGCGGCAGTGCTGGCCGACTGCAAGGACGCGACGCGCATGCAGGAGCTCTTCGAGCAGGAGCGCCCCTCGGTGGTCTTCCACGCCGCCGCCTACAAGCACGTGCTGCTGATGGAGGAGAACCCCGTCGAGGCCGTGCGCAACAACGCCGTGGCGACGCGCATCGTCGCCGCCGCGGCCGGGCGGTCGGGCGCCGAGCGCTTCGTCCTGGTCTCGACCGACAAGGCGGCCTCCCCGGCGACGGTCATGGGCGCCTCGAAGGCGCTCGCCGAATGGGCGACCGAGGCCGCCCAGCACCGCTATAGGGGCACCCACTACGCGTCCGTGCGCTTCGGCAACGTGCTCGGTTCCTCGGGCTCGGTGGTGCAGATATTCCGCCGCCAGATTGCCGCCGGGGGCCCGGTGACGGTCACCGATCCGGACATGTCGCGCTACTTCATGACGATCCCCGAGGCGGTGCAGTTGATCATCCGCTCGGGCGATCTGGTGACCGGCGGCGAGGTGTTCGTGCTCGAGATGGGCGACCCGGTCAAGATCGTCGACCTCGCGCGCAACATGATCCGCCTATCGGGCAAGGAGCCCGACGTCGAGATCGCGATCGAGTTCGTCGGCCGGCGTCCGGGTGAGAAGATCCACGAGGAGCTGTTCGAGCCCGCCGAGCGTCCTGCGCCGACCCCGGCCGAGAAGATCCTCTCCGCGGTGCGCCCGCGGCCCGACCCCGAGTGGGTCGAAAGCGCCTTTGCGCGGATCGAGGAGCTCGTCTACTCCGGGGACGCCGCCGGTCTCGCCGGCGCGGTCGCCGAGCTCTCGGCCGAGCGCACGCTGATCGCCGCACCCGCTGCGAGCCGGACGCGAGACTAGTGCTCCTCGAGGAGCACTAAGGTTCGGCGCGCTGCATGGAGATCATTCAGGAGATCGGGTCCTATGCCGGGTTCGCGGCGGTCGTCGGCCTCGCCGTGCTCGCGGCGCTCTACTTCTCGCAGGCGCGCGACGTGCGCCGCCTGCGCGAGTGGGCCGGTCGCTCGCCCGAGCGCCCGGAGAACGGCCCGCCCAGCACCGGCCAGCGCGTGGCCGCGCGCCCGGTGC
>JBPCPD010000159.1:0-2974 GCA_050999535.1 Thermoleophilaceae bacterium | reverse complement strand
GATTCACCGCGCACGCGCGCTCGCGGCGGTCACCTCGGACGAGGTCGAGAACATCGCGATCGCCGTCGCGGCGCGCAGCGTCCGCGACGATCTGCCGATCGCCCTGCGCGCGGGCGATGGGGAAGCGTCGAGCGAGAAGCGCTCGCTATTCGGAATCGGCGTGATCCGTGACGTCTACCGCATCGCCGGCGCAGCGCTCGCCGCCACGGCGCTCGGCCACGATGCCCACACGGCGTTCCCCTACGAAGGCACGCTCTACCTGATCGACGGCCAAGGAGGGATCGAGGCGTTCGTGGCGGCCGACGGCGAGGCGATCGACCCCGGCGCCGCGCCGACCGAGGGCGAAGCGGGGGCCAGCTAGGGCCACCACGTCGACCTCGATCGAAGTCCGGCTCCGCCTGCTGGAGATCAAGCGCTTCGCCGACCGCCGTGGATCTCCACGCTCGCCGTGGGTGTCCGGCAGACTGACGCTTGTGCCCGGCGCCCATATCACCGTCCGTCTGCGGCCACGCGCGCGGCGCAATGCCATCGAAGGCGAGCGCGACGGCGTCCTGCGCGTGAGTGTCGCGGCCGCGCCCGTGGAGGGCCAGGCGAACGCGGCGCTGTGCAAGCTGATCGCCAAGCGCGCCGGCGTCGCTCGGGGGCGCGTCAGCGTGCTCCGTGGCGAGCGCTCGCGCGACAAGGTCTTGCGCGTCGAGGGGCTGGCGCCGGCGAAGCTGCGCCGCGCGCTCGGGCTACCGCCGAACTGATCGCACGTCGCCGACGAGCGCGGCGCTCGAATGGCGCCTACGTGTGCGCGACGTGGCAGCGCAGCGCTCGCCTCAGCTTCGGAGGATCAACCGCTCACCGGCTTGCGGCGGATGGCGAACAGCGGGGAGCCGCACTCGGGGCAGTAGCCCTCCCAGCCCGGCTTGCCGTTGGGCAGCGTCACCTCGCGTGCATCGGCGATCGGCACCTTCTCTCCGCAGACGCACCAGCCCTGCGGAGCGGGATCCTGTGGCGCCTCTGTGTGCGGGTCGCTCATGTGCGCCAAGCATAGGCCGCGATCTGGCTACGCCGCGCGTTCGCGGCCCTCGCGCTCGGCCTCGCGCAACTCCCTCATCGCCCTGCGCCGCTGGTCGCGGCTCGTACGGTCGAGGATCAGCACGCCGTCGAGGTGGTCCATCTCGTGCTGGATCACGCGCGCCTCGAGGCCCGACGCCTCGATCAGGCGCCCGCCGCCCTCCTCGTCGAGCGCGCGCACGCGTACGTGCAGCGGGCGCTCGACGTCGACGGTCACGCCGGGAATCGACAGGCAGCCCTCCTCGAGGGTGTCCTCCTCGCCGCCCGACCACTCGAGCTCGGGATTGACGAGTGCGATGAAGGGAGCGTCGGGACCGACGCGGTAGACCAGCAGTCGCTGCGAGAGACCGACCTGGGGTGCGGCGAGCCCGACGCCGATCGCGTCGCCCATGAGCCCGGCCAAGCGGGCGACCTGGCCGCGCAGCGAGTCGTCGAAGCGGTCGACCGGCGTCGCGCGGCTCTTGAGGACCGGATCGCCGAGGCGGCGGATGAACGACATCGCCGCGAGCCGACGAGCCTCGAGCTCGGGATCGAGCGCGGGCTCGGTGTCCTCGACCTGCTCCTCGCGCTCCTCGAGCTCGTGGTCGTACTCCTCGGACATGCGCCGATTGTACGCCCGCCCGCTCGCAGCCCGGCGGCGGCTAGGCTTCCCGCATGTGCCGGAACATCCGAGAGCTCCACAACTACGCCCCGCCCGCGACCGACGATGAGATCCGCGCCGCCGTGCTCCAGTACGTGCGCAACGTCAGCGGCTCGACCAGGCCCTCCAAGGCCAACGCCGAGGCCTGCGAGCGGGCGGTCGAGCAGGTGACCGCCGCGACGGCGACGCTGCTCGAGCAGCTGGTCTCCTCCGCGCCGCCGAAGGACCGCGGGCTCGAGGCCGACAAGCGCCGCGAGCGGTCACTGCGGCGCTTCGCCGCCTGACCTCGAGCGCGATCCGGGCTCGGCACGGATGGGCGATCGCGGGTGAGCTCGTCGCGCGGCGCAAAGTGCCAAAGGGACCGCTTTCTGTCCGCGGCCCCGCGGGTGGACATCACTCCCTGCTCGCATCGAGATACCGACCGCCACTCCCGGCCTGTCGAGGTCAATCAGGACGTTTCGCCCCACCCTTTGAGGATGTCCGGTCGATCACAAAGCTCGCCGCGACCGACACACCGCCACCAGATCAGGGAGCTTCTCTGGGTGAGCTCGCCGTCAAACCGGTCAGGCATCATCGTCGCGATGGAGCGCACCGCCAGCGAGGTCCTGAGCCGGCCGCTCGTCGAGGGCCGCAACGGCACCGCCCCGGGCGCTCCGTGAGCCGGATCGAGGCCTACCCCCGACGCGGGGCGCGAGCCGGCGCGGGCACGCCGTTCGACTTTCTGCTCGCCAAGGGCACGCGCGCGCGGATGGTCGGCCTGCTCGGCAACCGCGAGCTCGATCCGGGGCTCGGGCTCCTGATTCCGCGCTGCGACTCGGTTCACACCGTGGCGATGCGCTTCGCGCTCGACGTCGTGTTCGTGCGCTGGCCGCCGCCGGACGACGACGAGCTGGAGGTGCTCGCGGTGCGGGCCGACGTGCGGCCGGGTCGGATGGCCGGGTTCAAGCGCCGCCGGGCCGGCCTGCGCCGGCGCGAGGTCGGCGCGCTCGAGCTGGCGGCCGGTGGCGCCGCACGGCTGGGAATCGCGGCCGGCGAGCCGATCGCGCTCGACCCGCTGACATGATCCGCCGCGGGGCTCCTCGCGGGTCAGATCCGCAGGGCATCTGCGGCGTCAGAACCCCGCCCATAGTCGCCGACCTTCCCCGCTCCTTCCTCCACCGCGCGGCGGCCTGGCGGTTGCGGGCGTAAGCTGCCTCGTCACCGGGGCGCCGCTGGAGTCCGAGCCGCTGAGCGCGCTACTGCGGATCGACGTCGACGGCGAACGCCGTGCCG
>JBPCPD010000137.1:0-5586 GCA_050999535.1 Thermoleophilaceae bacterium | reverse complement strand
CTGCCTCCTGCCCCTCCCTCCCCTCCCGCTGCCGTCCCTCCACCCCCCCCCGCGCCCAGCGCGACGCCGACTTCGCGGTGCTCGTCGTGCCCGGCGACAGCGAGGTTCCGGCCCGCATGCAGCCGCTGCGTGAGTGGGGTGGGGACAGCCTGGTCGTCGTGTTCGATCCCGACGAGGGCTCGCGGCTCGCGCTCGAGGTCGGCTACCGGCTCGCGCGCGCCCGGGTGCTGATGCAGCGGGCCGGCGACGGCGAGGTGGATGCGGAGGCCGTGCGCCTGCAGGTCGAGCGTGCGCTTGCGGAGATGACCGAGGTGCGCAAGGTCAAGAGCCAGCTCAGCGGCGCCAAGACGAGCATCGACAACGCCTACGGGATCGTCGAGGCGATCGCTGGGCGGGTGCGCGCGCACCTCGCGGAGATCGACGCGCTCGTCGTGCCGGGCGAGTAGCTCGTCCGGCGTGCGCGGAGGCCTCGTGCAGTACGTTCCTCCCATGGGACTTATCGGATTTCTCGTGTTCGGGCTCTTCGTCGGAGCGCTCGCCCGCCTCCTGCTCCCCGGCCGCCAGAAGATCGGCCTCGCCCTGACGCTGCTGCTCGGGGTGGTCGGCTCGGTCGTCGGCGGTGTGATCGCCAACCTCATCGGGAGCGGCGACGTCTTCGAGCTCAACATCATCGGAGCCATCGTGGCGGTGCTCGCCTCGGTCGGCCTGCTCGCCGCGGCCGAGTCCGCCGGCATCGGCGCCGGCGACAAGCGCAAGCGCGAGCTGAACCGCAAGCGCTGAGGGGCTTCCCGCCGCCGGTGCTTGCGGCGGTCACCCACTCACCTCACGGCAGCAGCAGGTCGTCGGGCAGCAGCAGGTCGTCGCTGGACGACTCGCGCTCGGGCCCGATCTCGAGCGTGCCCGCCGGGATCTCGTGCCGGGCCGCCCGCTCGGAGCCCGTGCGCACCTCGTAGGTGCCCTGCTCGAGCGTCTTCTGGATCGTGGCGACGTCGCCAGGCTGCACGGGCCCGACGCGCTCGTCGACCTCGTCGCCGATGAGCATGATCGTGCGCGGCGCGTCGGTCTGGTTGGAGATCTGCAGCACTACCGGTCCGGCGCCGACCTGGACGTTGACGCCGTCGGGCGAGACCGTCACGCCGCGGTCCTGGATCACCCCGGTGAGCGTCTCGGGAGCCGGCGGGCGCGGCTCGTTCTCGAAGTCGTCCTCGCCGCACGCCGTCGCGACGCTCGCGGTCGTGAGCAGCAGCGCGAGGTACCAGACGCGAGTCTTCCCTGACAGGCATCCCCGGGCGCCGACCCTAACCGAACCAAATCGACGTCCGCCCGGCCACGAGCGCGTCAACCGCCTCCTGTATTCGGCCGCGCACGTCGTCGGCGATCCCCTGCACGAGCGCCAGATCCTCCAGGTCGTTGTCGTCATATCCAGACATCTCGATCGGCTCCAGGAAGCGGATCTTGAATTTCGCAGGCAGGTACATCAGCCCCGCGGCGAGCCCGAGATGGGGGAATGCGTGGTTGACCGGGAAGTAGATCAGGCCCGTCAGGCGCTGCAGCAGCGGCACGTGGGCGAAGATCGGCATCGCGTCCTCGGCGCCGACGACGGCGATCGGCACGATCGGCACGCCCGCGCGCATCGCGGTGCGCACGAAGCCCCCGCGCCCGAAACGGCGCAGGCGGTAGCGCTGCCAGTAGAGCTTGCGCGTCGCCTTCATCCCTTCCGGGAAGGCCAGCGCGAGGCTCTGCTCGTCGAACAGCAGCCGCTGCGCGTTGGCTGGGTGGGCGGGCACCACGCCGATCTTGTTGGTCAGCAGCCCGACGCCCGGGTAGCCCTTGAACCAGTGCTCGGCGAGCATGTGAATCGGGCGCGGGGAGGGGTGCTCGTGCAGGATCGCCTGCGAGATCATCGGGGCGTCGGGCGGCAGCGCGCCGGAGTGGTTGGAGACCAGCAGGGCGCCGCCGCGGGCAGGCACGTGCTCGACGCCCTCCTGCTCAACCCGGAACCAGTAGCGGTAGTAGAAGTCGAGCAGCGGCTGGATCGCGCCGATCACCCGCTCCGAGCGGCCCCAGTCGTCGAGCGTGCGCGCGTGCTCGACGGCGGGGATCAGCTCGCGCAGCTCGCGCGGATCGACGGGCGCGGCCTCGGTCGGTTGGCGCCGGGGCAGCTGGAGCCTGTCACCGCGCGGGTCGAACGGCGGCTCGGCCGCCGGGCCGGCGTCGCCGTCGGCACGCGCGCCGGCTCGATCGGTCATCGGAGTGGCGCCCCCGACGAGCGGGCTGTCCGCGCCCAGCCCCGGGCGATCGGCGCGGTCGCGGCGGCGCGTGTGCGGGGGCGGGCTCACCTTCCGGCGATGCTATCCGCGGCCGGGGCTGCGCTCCTGGGAGGCGGATCGTTACGGCCACACGACAAAACGACGATGGGACACATGACCGAGCTCGCGCTACTCGCCGAGGCGGTGGGCCACAGTCGAGTGGCTTGCCCGCCGTCCCCCGAATCGGCGAGACTGGGCGGACGAATGTCGATGCCGGAGGTGTGACGGATGTCGCGAGTCGTCCTGCTGGTCGGAACGCGCAAGGGCTGCTTCATGCTCGAGAGCGACGGGGACCGGCGCGACTGGACCGTCCGCGGCCCGTTCTGCGAGGGCTGGCCGGTCTACCACGCGGTGCATGATCCGGACTCGGACGCGATCTACGCAGCCGCAGCGAGCGAGTGGCACGGGGCGGGCATCTGGCGCAGCGGCGACCTCGGCGAGAGCTGGGAGCTCTCGAGCGTGGGCCTCGCCCATGCCGACGGCGGCCTGAGGCTTTCGAAGGTCTCCGGCCTGACCGTCGCGCACGGGCGCGTGCTCGCCGGCGCCGAGGCAGCCGGCGTGTTCGAGAGCCGCGACGGGGCCGCCACCTGGTCGCTGCTGAGCACGCTCGACGGCCAGCCGGGCCGCGGCGACTGGAACGACCCGGCCAAGCAGCCACCCGGCCATCTCGGCCTCGCAGCGATCCTCGCGCATCCCGACGAGGCGTCTCGCTTCTGGGCCGTCGTGCAGGGTTACGGCATCTTCGAGACCACGGACGACGGCGCCTCCTTCACGCCGCGCAACCGCGGGCTGCGCGCCGACTGGCGATCGACGACCCCGAGATCGGCTACTGCGTGCACAAGCTCGTGATGTCGCCGGTCGACCCGCAGCGCCTGTATCAGCAGAACCACTGCGGGATGCACCGCAGCGACGACGCCGGGCGCTCGTGGGTGGAGGTCACCGAGGGCCTGCCGAGCGACTTCGGCTTCCCGGCCGCCGCGCACCCTCACGACCGCGACTGCTTCTACGTGATCCCGGTCGACGGTGGGCACGGACGGGTCATGCCCGAGGGCCGCGCCGCCGTCTGGCGCACGCGCGACGCGGGCGCCACCTGGCAAAGTCTCGACCGTGGGCTGCCGCAGCGCCACGCGCACCTCGGCGTGCTGCGCGAAGGGCTCGCGATCGACTCGCTCGAGGTGCCCGGGCTCTACTTCGGCACCAGCACGGGGCAGGTGTTCGCGAGCGCCGACGAGGGCGACACCTGGGACGAGATCGCGAGCTACCTGCCCGGGATCGCGTCGGTCGAGGTCGCGGTCCTCGCCTAGCCCGATGGCCGACGTGCACCTGCCCGTCACGCTGCCCCCGCTCTTCGTTGACCTGCCGCGCCGGGTCGAGGTCGATGCGGCGACCGTGGCCGAAGCGGTCGAGCGCCTCGATCGGCGCTGGCCCGGCCTCCGCGACCGGCTGTGCGAACCGGGGCCGATCCTGCGTCCCCACATCAACGTCTACGTCGATCGCGAGCGGGGGTCGCTCGACACGGCGCTCGACGCGCGTTCGCGCGTCGACGTGATCGCCGCGATCAGCGGCGGCTGAGGCCTCCGGCTCATCGAGCCGAGTGGAGGGGCGGCACCGGCGCGGACCTGCCGGCTACCCGCGAGCTCTGCGCTCGCTCGGCCGTGAGCCGAGATGCCGGCGTCGCTCGCCGGTAGGATCGTCGCGTGGCGATCGATCAGCAGCGACGCCTGGCGCAGGCGTCAGCTCAAGCCCACGCCGCCCAGAATCACGGCGATCACGTTGCCGCCAACGACGCCTGGCGGCGGTACGTGTTGATCGAGGATGCGCTGCGCGATCCACAGGATCTGCTCGACGAGGGTGTCGCCCTGAGCAAGGTCGCGATCGATCTCTGGCTGCAGCGTTGAGCGACTTCGCGGCGGCGCTGTGCGATCTCAACGAGGCGGGGATTCGCTACGTGATCGTCGGCGGCTTGGCGGTGATTCGCCACGGCGCGGTGCGCGCGACGAAGGACGTCGACGCGGCGGTCGCGATGGACGCCGAGAACCTGGCGCGACTCGATGCGCTCGTGCAGCGCTGGGCGGCGACCAACCCGGACGGCACGCCGCTGCGCACGCGAGAGCTGCCGGCCGGCGGCGCGCTGGCCCTCCACACGCGGCATTGCCTGGTCGACATCCTGTCCGAGCAGCTCCTGCCCGCGCCGTTCGACGATGTGCTGGGCCGGTCTGATGTGAAGCGGATCGACGGCGTGGCGGCACCGATCTGCTCGCTCGCCGATCTCGTCGCGATGAAGCGCGCAACAGGCCGGGGCAGCGACGAGCTCGATCTCGAGCGCCTGAGTCAGGCGCACGGCGAGCTGCCCGGCGATCCACCGCGACCGCAGCATCATTGAACGGGGGCGGGGCTGCTCGCCGCGGCGCTGTGCGGACCGGTCAGCCGACCTGCTGCCGCGTAAACGGCAGCTCGACCACCGTCGCCGGGGCGCCGTCGACGGTGACTTCCTCGCCGGGCGAAGCCTCGCGGCGCACGAGCGCGAGCGCGATCGGGCCCAGCGCGGGCGAGACGCAGGTCGAGCCGACGGTGCCGACCTCGCGCTCGCCGAAGGTGATCGTGGCGCCGCGTGGAGCGGTCTCGGTGAGGCGCAGGCCGCGCAGGTGGCGGTTGGGCTTGCCGCGCCAGTGCAGGCGCGCGACGGTCTCCTGGCCGACATAGCAGCCCTTCTCGAAGTTGACTGCGCGCTCGTTGATGCCCGCCTCCTGGGGGATCGTGGTCGAGCCCATGTCGAGCCCCAGCCGCGGGCGGCCCGACTCGATCCGCACACACTCGGCCGCCTCTTCCGAGGCCGCCGGCGCGAGCTCGAGCGCCTGCTCCAGTTGATCTGTCGGGACGATCAGGTCGACGCCGAGGTCGGTCGTGACGGCGAGGCCGCCGAGTGCCTCGACCCAGCCGTGCTCGACGGCCGCGGGTGAAGGGTCGACCAGGCCGCTCGCGGACGGGCCGATCAGCGACACGAGCACGCGCTCATCGGATGAGGGCGGGGCCGCGGTGCTCGCCCGATCAACGATCGGGCTGCGCTCCGGGGTCAGATCGCGCGTACGCACGTCGCGGCCGAGGCTGAACGTCTGAAAGACGTGCAGCAGGACGGGCAGGCCGATGCTCTCCGCGTCGATCAGGAAGTTGTCGCTGCGGTGCTCGCCCGATCGGCGATCGGGCTCCGCTCCTCGCGCTGAGCGATCCTCGGCGAGACGGAGCACGCGCAGGTCGGTGCGCAGCTTACCCTTGTGGT
>JBPCPD010000198.1:0-17452 GCA_050999535.1 Thermoleophilaceae bacterium | reverse complement strand
CCCCCCCCCCCTCCCCCCCCCCCCCCCCCCCCCCCCCCCCCCCCCCCCCCCCCCCCCCCCCCCCCCCCCCCCCCCCCCCCCCCCCCCCCCCCCCCCCCCCCCCCCCCCCCCCCCCCCCCTCCTCCGCCCCCCCCCCCCCCCCGCCGCCCGCGCTCGAGACGCTCGTCGGGAAGGCGTGCGTCGAGCGGCAGGGACATCGGCACCTCGAAGACGTACATCGCCTGGAGCACCGCGCCGCCTTCGCCGTCCTCGGCGTGGTCGGCCGCGAGCCGCCCCGCCGTGCCGACGATGTCGTCGTCGAGCGCCTTGCCGAACACCGGCACGAGGATGCTGCCGTACTCGACGTCCTGGCGTTCACGCAGGGCCGCCTCGGGCACCGTGAAGCGGCGCGTGAGCGACTTGCCCGAGCTGCGCCGGTAGACGACGTAGAGCGCGAGTCCCGCGACCATCCAGATCCCGCCGACGATGCGCGCGCCCTCGTGCAGCACCACGACGCTGATCCACCCCGCCGCACCCATCAGCGCGCCCAGCACCGCGGGCAGCGGCAGATCGCCACCTCCGACGCGGATGCTCGGCGAGATCTTGAACGCCCGGGCGCTCTCGCCCTCGCGGTAACGCAGCACGATCACCGACAGGTGGGCCAGCGTGAAGGCGAGCATCGCCCCGAAGGCGAAGATCCCGGCCAGGAGCTCGATGTCCGCCGAGAGCGTCAGCCCGAACGCGACCGACGCCGCGAGCGCGATCGCCACGTACGGCGTCGAGCGCTCGGAGTGCAGGCGCGAGAGCACGGTCGGGATCTGGCGGTTGGTGCCGAGCGAGTAGACCAGCCTGCCGATCCCCAGCATCTGGCGGTCGACCGCCCCGATCAGCACGAGCGCCCCGATCGCGCCGACGGCGTAACCCAGCAGCTCGGCGAACCAGCCTGGGCGCAGCTCGGCCACCACGCCCAGGACGGGCGCCTCCACGAGCGCGCCGCCGAGACTCGTCGCTCCGTCGAGCACCGGCACCGCCATCAGCGCCACCAGCGAGATCCCGACGAACAGCACGAGCACGCCGGCGGCGGCCAGCACCACCACACGGCGCAGGGCGCTGCGCCGCGTGCGGATGTCGGCCGCGAGGCCCGACGCCGCCTCGATGCCCGTACAGGCCACCGTCGCGATCACCGTCGCGAAGATCAGGTCGTCGACGGGTGGGCTCGAGCCGACGTCGATCGAGTCGGTCAGCAGCGTCAGGTCGAAAAGCTGGACGAGGCCGACGACGACCACCACGGCGAACAGGGCGACGCTCAGCAGCGCCAGCCGCAGCCCGAAGCGCGAGCGCCCGGGCGAGACGCCGCGCACGTTGATCAGCGCGACGTAGGCGATCGTCGCGCCCGCGATTGCCAGCTCGATGCCGGGCTCTTGCGCTCCGCCCCAGAAGACGGCCAGGTAGTGCGGGACCGCGAAGGCCCCGATCGACATGACGATCAGGTAGTCCAGCAGGATCGCCCAGCCCGCGACGAAGCTCCAGAGCTCGTCGAAGGCGTAGCGCGCGAGCGTCGATGCGCCTCCGCGCTCAGGGTGGAGCGTGTTGCCCTCGACGTAGGTGAGCATCGTCAGCACGAAGAAGAGCCCCGCGACGAGGAACGCCACGGGCGTCAGGCCGAGCGCATCGCCCGCCACCAGCCCGAGCGCGAAGTAGACCGAGGCCCCGACGGCGCTCAGGCCGATCGCGAACAGCGCGGGCTCGCCGACGCCGCGCACGATCCGCGCCTCGGTCTCGGTCTCGCGCAGCAGGCCCCTCGACCCCCGGCGCAGACCCTCGCGCACTCCCATGCGGCCGTCGCCGGCGGCGCCGTCGGGCTCGGGGCCGCCGCCGGTGGCGCGGGGGGACTCGGACTCGCGCCCGGTGGTCACGGCTCCCGGCGCGCGCCGACGCCACGCGCGAGCCGCAGGCGCGCCACGCCGAGCCCCACGAATGCCACGCCCAGCAGCACCCCGAGTGCGAGCACCCCTCCGCCGCGCGCGAGGGTGCTCACCACCATCGCCACGCCCACCAGGCACAGGAGTGCGTTCAGCGCCAGCGACGAGGCGAGGTAGACGCGGTCCACGGACCGCATGCTATTGGGCGTTCTGGTGGCGGCGATCACCGACTTGACGTCGCCGGCTCACGCTCCCCGGGGGTACCGTCGCGCTTGATCGAATCGATGATCACGCGGCACGGGCGCTCCGCGAGCACGGTCTCCAGCGTCCGTCCGAAGATCGACGAGCCGGTGCGCTTCGGCGGGATCGCCATCACGATCGCCGCCGCCTGGATCTCCTGCGCCTCGAGCACGATCCGGCGTCCGGCCTCGCCGGCGCGAACCTTCTCACAGTGGCCGGTCACCCGCCGTCCGCCGCGTACGCGCGCGTAGTCCAGCGAGGCCCGGGCGCGCGACTCGGCCTCGGGCATCGCGGCGTCGATCGGGGCGTTGGCGGGCACGGTGATCGTCATCAGCAGGTGGATCCCGCGGCGTCTGCGTGCCGCCAGCCGAACGGCCATGGAGACCGCCGCGGGCGAGTAGTGGCCGCCCTCGAAGGCCACCAGGACCGACTCGTACTCGACCTCGTGCTCGACGGCCGGCTTCTGGACCACGACCTTCGCGGTCTGTGTCAGGCTCAGACCCTGGCTGCGCCGGTAGACGACGTAGCTGCCGACGCCGGCGATCAGCCACAGCGTGCCGACGATCAGCGTCGTCACGTTGAGCACGTTGACGACGACGAAGGCGATCCCGGTCCCGAGTCCGCCGAACAGCGCGTAGATGGGGATCTGCCGGCCTCGGATTGCGACGCTGCCCGGGCCCGTCCAGGGCCGTTCGGCATCAGGCTCGCTGACCCGCAGCTTGATCACCGCGAGGTGGGCGATCGTGAACGACAGCATCGCCCCGAAGGCGTAGATCGTCCCCAGGAACTCCGCCTGGCCGGGGATGATCGTGAGGCAGGCGACGAAGCCGAACACCGCGATCGCGATGTACGGGGTCCGAAAGCGGGGGTGGAGCTGGCGCAGGCGCTCGGGCAGCTGGCGGTACTGGCCCATCGAGTAGGTCAGGCGCGAGACGCCGATCAGGCCGGCATTGGTCGCCGTGAACAGGATCGTCGCCGCGAGGATGCCGACGTAGATCTCCGCCGGACCCTGGAGGGCGCCGAGGCCCATGTTCTCGACGACGCCGAGGATGGGGTCGTCGGCGAAACCGCCCTCCTCCTTGGACAGCGCCAGCTGGGTCTCGCCGTCGACAACGGGCATCGCCGACAGCGCCACCGAGGGCAGGAAGGCGTAGATCGCCGCGACCGCGATCACGACGCCGCCGATGCCACGGGGGATCGTACGGCCGTAGTCACGCGCCTCCTCGGCCATGTTCGAGATCGTCTCGATGCCGGTGTAGGCGACCATGCCGACGGGAATCGCGATCAGGAAGTCGCCAAGCGTGGGCGTGGTACCGAAGTTGACCTGTGAGACGAGGCGCTCCGGATCCAGCACGAGCACGAGCCCCACTACGACGAGCAGCAGCTGGGTCAGGAAATCGGCCAGCGCGAGAAAGATGTTGAGGCTTGCCGACTCCTTGGTGCCGACGATGTTGATAGCCACCAGCACCGCCACCACCACGACGCCGCCGATGACATCCGCCGGCGACTCGCCGAGCGGCTCCCAGAAGACCCCGAGGTAGTGCGGGACGAAGAACGCCGAGATCGAGACGGTGATGACGTAGTTGAGCATCTGGCCCCAGGCAGCGAAGAAGGACCAGAACTCGTTGAAGGCTCGGCGGGCGAAGGACGAGGAGCCGCCGGCCTCGGGGTACATCGTCGTCGCCTCGGCGTAGGTCGCGGCGGTGGCGGCGAAGATGACCCCGGCGCTCAGGAAGACGATCGGCGTCATGCCGAGCGCGAAGACCGCAACCAGCCCGAGCGCGTAGTAGATCGAGCTGCCGACGTTGCCGTAGGCGGTCGAGAACAGCGCGCCGGTACCGAGTACGCGCTCGAGGCCCCGCCCCTTTGGTGCGTACTCGGCCATCAGCGGCCGCCGAATCTACGCGAGCGGGACTTCGGGCCTTCGCTCAGGCTGGTCGAGGCGGCGCGGGCGGGGCCCAACGTGCCGGCCATCGTCGACATCGGCCTTGCGGAGTGGCATGCACGTCGCGAACGCGATGATCGGTGTTCGTGGCCGCCTTCTTTGGCTCACGCGCAGACCTACGCCGGCGAGCGAACCGGTAGGCCCTCGCTGGCGGCGGCCTCGCACAGGTCGGCGTCGTAGGCGAAGAAGGCGTCGATGTCGGACGCCATCGACAGCGCCGTGGCGAGGTGGATGGCATCGAGCGCGCGCAGCGGTGGGGAGAACGCCGAGCGTCCCGCGCGCTCACGCAGACCGGCGTCGAACGGGGCGAGCCCGACCCCGGTCAACGCGAGCTCCGCGCGGCCGCGCAGACCTCCGCCCAGGCGACGAGCGGCGCAGCGCACCTCGACCGCGAGGAGCTCGCTCGAGACGCGCTGAGGGAACCGCGGCAGCTCGGCGCGAAGCGCGGGCGTCTCCCGCTCCGGCTTGAACAGCTTTACGAGCGCCGAGGCATCGAGGTAGGCGGTCCTACTCACCGCGGACCCAGCGCAGGGCGTCGGACGCGGGGGTGGGATCGTCCGGATCGATCTCGCCCTCCGGTGGGCCCAGCGACGACAGGTCGCTCGTAGCCGGGATCAGGTTGTACTTCTCACGCAGGCGAGCCCGCGCGACGGCCTCCGGGCCCGCGTCGGCGAGCACCGCCCGCGCGCCGCGCAGCGCGAGCGCTCGGATCTGCGCCGCGCCGGAGCGAGTCTCGTCGCTGGCCAGCAGCGGCCGCGTCTCGCTCAGCGCACGGTCGAGGTCGGGATCGCGCGGGACTCCGAGGCGAGGGTGCTTGGAGGCCATCATGGGCAATGTAGCACCTACGTGTAGCACCTTATTTCCCTTGGGTATCTCGTTACGAACCTGAGCCCATTTTCGGGCTGAGCCGTCGCACAGCGTGCCCACGCGTCGGCTTGCGACCTTTAGCCTCGGCAAGGCCGATGCCGAGCGTTTCGCTCCGTCCGTCGGCCGAACTAGCTTCCCCCCGACCGAGGCAGCCATGCGCAACGAAACGCACTTCAAAGAGGTCGACGTCGCGCTGATGTACGTCGAGGAGGCCCGTTCACGCGCCGAGCGCGCGGCG
Source organism: Thermoleophilaceae bacterium (assembly GCA_050999535.1). GTDB lineage: Bacteria > Actinomycetota > Thermoleophilia > Solirubrobacterales > Thermoleophilaceae > JAAYBF01. Next base: position 12,261 of record JBPCPD010000198.1, on the reverse strand, counting down.
ACGGCGCTGCGCGGCGCGGGCGCCGAGCCCCATCTCGTCGAGGCGCTCGACGAGGCTCGCGCGGAGCTCTCCTCCACTCAGAAGCGCCTGCTCCAGCGCACCCACTTCGCGGTGCCGAGCGCCCAGGCCACGCTCTAGACGAGTAATCGGTGGCCGTGACCGGGGAGGAGATCCGGCGCGGCCTAGCAGAGCTCGCCGCCCGCTGGGGCGGCTACGACGGTTCCGAGACCGCCGAGGCACACACCTTCCTGACAGAGCTGCTGGCGTGCTACGGCACCCAGCGCCGCGACGCGGGCGTTCGTTTCGAGGAGAGCACCCGCAGCGGCGGGTTCATGGACATGATCTGGCCGCGCGCCTGCATCTTCGAGATGAAGCGCCCGAGCGAGTCCAACCGGCTCGTCGCGCACCGCCAGCAGGCGATCGGCTACTGGCGCGAGTCGGGCACGCCGGAGGTTCCGGCGCCCCGCTATGTGGTGCTGTGCTCCTTCCACCGCTTCGAGGTCTGGGAGCCGGGTGCGGTCTACACGGCGCCCCGGGTCGTCGAGCGGGACGTGCTCCAGCCGGTGTCCGCGCTGGGTCCCGAGCGGCTGCTCCTCCCGATCCATCAGGACAGGCGTAGGACATCCGGGGGTGGCGAGCGACAGCCGCCGAAAGGCGGCTCAGACCAGGACAGTATCGACGCCCGGGGTGGCATCGAGCACGCGGTCGCGAGTCAACAGCGGCAGCGAGTGAGCGGCGGCGGTGGCTGCAATCAGCAGGTCGGCAAGGTGTCGCCGCACGTCGCGACCCGCCCTGCTGGCCTGGTCCGCGATACGCGCGTAGTGGGGGGCCACGCGCTCGTCGACCGCGAGCGCCCTGAAGGTCCGCTCGGCGTAGCTCAGCACGGCGAGCCTCGCGGCCCGCTGATCCGCCGCCGCGATGAGCACGCCACGATGAAGCCCGCATAGAGTCACTGCCGAGATCGTGGCCTGCTCCGGCGGGTCGGGGAGGGCGATCGGCTCGCCGCGGGCGAGCGCGATCACGACCGAGGTGTCAAGCAGCGCCCTGGTGGCGACGCTCACGCATGACCTCCTCGTAGCGGTCGAACGGGTCCTCGGCGTCGTCGGCCGCCATCACGTCGCGGAGCTCCGCTTCGAGCCCGGGGTCGGCCGGCAGCAGCCCCCGCAAGCCGTCCACGATCTCGACGAACGGCACGAAGCTGCGCGGACGCTCGGCAGGCACGAGGTCTGCGACTGGATGGCCATGGACCGTGATCGTCAGACGCTCCCCGCGCTCGACGCGCCGAAGCAGCGCAGCCGTGTTGTTGCGCAGCTCTCGCTGCGGCACCGTCGCCATACGGCTACAGTGTAGCGTCCAGGCGCGGATGACCGCGCGGCGGGGCCATACCGTCGCCCGCCTACCTCGGCTTCGATCTCTTTGCGGTCTGCCAGAAGAGCCTCGAAGAAACGCGTATTCACCTCCGCGTCGGGACCCCTCCCGATCCACCGCACAGGCCAGGCCATCTCGAGGTGCCGGGCGCGCTGTTCGACGCCCACAACTTGACACGCGCGCTCAAACTCGGAGCGAGATCCAATCTGGTCGCGCCTGGTGCGCTCAGCTTGGATGTCGCTGTCTGCCAGGCAGCGATTGTCATTTCATGGGCGTTGCGAGGGCCGATACGAGCCCGCGGACGCCCGGACCAAGCGGCGTGGTCGGCGTACCGGGAGGAGACCGTGTCAGAGCGAGCGCCCCCGGCGCGAGCGAACGAGCGCGAGGCGCCCGGGAGGAGCGCAGCCGGATCGGGGAGGAGCGCAGCCCGATCGCTGAGCGGGCGAGCACCGGACCCCATCATCCGGCGAGCACCGCATCGATCGTCTCCGAGCGGTATGCCGAGCGCGTCGCCCCGGACCCCGCCCGGAGGCAGAGGCCGAGGCGGCAGCGAGCCTCAGCGGCGCCTCAGACCAGAAACGGGATCATCAACAGCGCGACGATGTTCGCGACCTTGATCATCGGGTTGATCGCCGGGCCGGCGGTGTCCTTGTAGGGATCGCCGACGGTGTCACCGGTGATCGAGGCCTCGTGGGCCTCGGAGCCCTTGCCGCCGTACTCGCCGTCTTCGATCAGCTTCTTGGCGTTGTCCCAGGCGCCACCGCCGGCGGTCATCGAGACGGCGGTGAAGAAGCCGACGATGATGACGCCGATCAGCAGGCCGCCGAGGGCCTGGGTCGAGAGCAGCCCTACGACGACCGGAACCACGATCGGGATCAGCGCGGGGATGATCATCTCGCGCTGGGCCGCCGCGGTCACGATCGAGACGCACTGGGCGTAGTCGGGCTTGGCCGTGTAGTCCATGATGCCCGGCTTCTCCTTGAACTGGCGGCGGACCTCCTCCACCACGCCGCCGGCGGCACGGCCGACCGACTCGATCGACAGGGCGACGAACAGGAAGACCATCATGCCGCCGATCAGCAGCCCGACGAGCACCTCGGGCTGGGAGATATCGAAGCCGATGACCGGCTCGCCCGCGGCCTGGGCCTCCTCGCGCAGCTCCTCGACGAACGCCGCGAACAGCACCAGCGCGGCGAGCACCGCCGAGCCGATCGCGTAGCCCTTGGTGACGGCATTGGTGGTGTTGCCTACCGCGTCGAGCGGGTCGGTCACGTTGCGCACCGCCTCGGGCAGCTCGGCCATCTCGGCGATGCCGCCGGCGTTGTCGGTGATCGGCCCGAAGGCGTCGAGAGCGACGATCAGGCCGGTCAGCGAGAGCTGGGCCATGACCGCGACGCCGATGCCGTAGATGCCGCCCAGCTCGTTGGCGGCGAGGATCCCGACCGCGATCACGATCGCGGGCGCGGCGGTGGACTGGAAGCCCTGGGCGAGGCCCTGGATGATGTTCGTCGCGTGACCGGTCTGTGAGGCGCGCGCGGTGGTCCTGACCGGCCGGAAGCGGGTCGACGTGTAGTAGTCGGTGATCACGAACAGCCCCGCGGTGACGGCGATGCCGATCAGCGTGCAGAACCAGAAGTCGAGCCCGCTCGCACCCTCGGCACCCCCGGTCAGCAGCGCCGACGCGTCTCCCTGGACGGTGAGGTCGTCCATCAGCCACAGCGTCACCGGCAGGAAGGCCAGCGCGGCGATCACGCCGGAGACGATCAGGCCCTGGTAGAGGGCGCGCTCGACGTTGCCGGCCGCGCTCCTGACGGCGAAGGTGCCGATGATCGAGGCGATCAGCGACACGCCGCCGATCACGAGCGGGTAGACCCCGACCGCGCCGAGGTCCTCGAAGGTCAGGACGCCGAGCAGCATCACGGCGACCGCGGTGACGGCGTAGGTCGCGAACAGATCGGCCGCCATGCCCGCGCAGTCACCCACGTTGTCGCCGACGTTGTCGGCGATCACGGCCGGGTTGCGCGGGTCGTCCTCGGGGATGCCCGCCTCGATCTTGCCGACGATGTCGGCGCCGACGTCGGCGGCCTTGGTGAAGATGCCGCCGCCCAGTCGCGCGAAGACCGAGATCAGCGAGCCGCCGAAACCGAGGCCGATCAGCGCGTCGATCGCCTCGCGCTCCTCCTCGCCGCCGAGCAGCAGGACACCGTAGTACCCGGCTACGCCGAGCAGCGCCAGCCCTGCCACCAGCAGGCCGGTTACCGCGCCACCCTTGAAGGCGACCTCGAGCGCCGGGCCGACGCCGCCGCGGGCCGACTCGGCGACGCGGGCGTTGGCGCGCACCGACACGTTCATGCCGATGAAGCCGGCCGCCGCCGAGAAGAGGCCGCCGATCAGGAAGCCGATCGCGGTGATCAGGTTGAGCGCAATCGCGAGCAGGATCGCGAGCACCACGGCCACCACGCCGATGATCTGGTACTGGCGGTTGAGGTAGGCGCTCGCGCCCTCCTGCACGGCCTTGGAGATCTCCTGCATCTGCTCGTTGCCGGGCGACTTGGCGAGCAGCCAGCGCGATGTGAACACTCCGTACACCACGGCGGCGCCGGCGCAGACGAGCGCGATCACAATGCCGTAGTCGGTCAGGAACTCAGTCAAGGGGTGTGTCCTCCGTGTGAAGTCGGTGGGGCGGGCGCCGGGGCCGCGCGCGATGGCGCTCGGCGTGGGCCGCGGAACGGCACCCGCCCGGAGAAAGGCGCGCGCAGTCTAACGGTCGATCGATCCGGGCGTCTCGCGACCCGCGCGGACCTTGTGTCGGCAGGGCTCTCAGTGGATGATCGCGCTCGTGAGCGCCGTCGCGCAGGCGTCCTCGGGCTGGGGTCCGATGCGGGGAACGGCCGCGAAGAGCAGCTCCCGGAGGCGGTCGAGGTTCTCCTCGAACACGGCGAACGCCACTTCGGCGGAGACCGGCGGGACGTCGGGCATCCCCTCCAGGCCGACGTCGTAGTCGGTCACCAGCGAGACGTTCGCGTAGCAGAGCCCGAGCTCGCGCGCCAGCCACGCCTCGGGGTACTGGGTCATGTTGACCACGTCCCATCCCGCTGCCGCGAACCAGCGCGATTCGGCGCGGGTCGAGAAGCGCGGGCCCTGGATCCCGACGACGGTGCCCGCCTCGGCGACCGGGATGTCGAGCTCGCGCGCGCAGGCGGTGAGCGTCGCGCGCAAGTCGTCGCAGTAGGGATCGGCCGCCGAGACGTGGGTGGTCTGAGGCCCGTCGTAGAAGGTGTCCCGGCGGCCCCGCGTGCGGTCGACGAACTGGTCGCAGAGCACGAAGGTCCCCGGCTTCAGCTCGGGCTTCAGCGCGCCGCAGGCAGATGGACCGATGATCCGGCGTGCCCCGACGTGACGCATCGCCCAGACGTTGGCGCGGTAGTTGATGCGGTGTGGAGCCAGCGAGTGATCGTCGCCGTGACGCGGCATGAAGGCCATCCGCGCGCCATCGATCTCACCGATGCGGATGTGCGCGGACGGCGGACCGTAGGGGGTCTCGACGGCCACCTCCTCGACATCATCGAGGAAGCGGTAGAAGCCCGACCCGCCGAAGACCCCGACGGCCTCGGGCGCCTCGCCGTCGGTCACGAGCTTCCGGGCGTCCAGATCATCGCGCGGGCCCTGGCGCGCTCCATCTCTTCGTCCGCCTTCGCCGCCGCGCCGGCCTGCTGCGTCGCCGGCTGGCCACCCTCAGGCGGGGCGGGCGCGTCCCCACCCTCCGCCGCCGGTGGGGCTCCGGCGCCCGCCTCGCGGGCGTAGGCCATCTGAAGCTGGGACATCGCCTCGCGCAGCGCGTCGGCCTGGTCGCTGTCGGCGACGAACGGGGTCAGCACGCGCACGGCATCGATCGCCGTCCGCGCCTGGCCGAGGTCGCGCTCGCCCGAGAGGTCCTCGTCCGGCTCGGCGCCCAGACTCAGGCGGCGGCCGGCGAGGTTCACGAGCGTCACCACCGTCTGCAGGATCACGTCGTCGACGCGCAGGTGGCGCATCTGCTCCTCCATCGCGGCGCGAATCTCCTCCTCGCTCGGAGTGGCGGGGTCTTGCATCTCGTCGTGCATCGTGCTCCTCAGCCCTTCGTGGTCACGGGTTCGCCAGCATACGTGCGCCGCGTCTCGGCGACCTCGGCGGCGAACACCTCGTCGATCGTCGCGCCGGCCTCGTGCGCACGGCGCTGGCGCTGGGCGCCGTTGAGCTCGGGCAGCGCGACGGCGATCCCGAGGGCCGCGCGCGCGGGCGCGGTCCAGGCGAGCATCCGGTCGCCGGCCGCGGCAGCCGGGAACTCCTCGCCTCGCTCGAGGTCGATCAGGCGCCCGTCGAGGCCGTAGCGGATCGCGCGCCAGAAGTTCTCCTCGATCAGCCGCCCCGGTGGGTCCTCGAAGACCACGCCCTCGTCGTAGTCGGCCGCCGCCTGGGCCACGCAGGCGCAGATCAGGCCGGCGAGTGCGTCCGAGTCCTTCGCGCCGGTCTGGGCGTCGCAGATGCGCACCTCGACCGTCCCGAAGGAGTGGTGGGGCCGCACGCTCCACCACAACTGGGTGTGCTCGGCGATCGAGCCGGTGCGCACGAGCAGATCGACGTAGTCGGCGTAGGCGGTAAAGCTCCCGAAGGGGTCCGGAACCCCGCAGCGGGGAAAGCTCTTGGTGAAGATCTGGCTGCGCGCCGAATGCAGGCCCGAGTCGCGGCCGTCGAGAAAGATCGAGTTGGCGGAGACCGCGAGCAACTCAGGCAGGATCGGCCGCAGCCGGTCGCAGACGGCGATCGCGCGGTCGGGCCCCGCAACGCCGACGTGCACATGCAGACTGAACGTGTTGTTGCGCCAGGCGACGTAGCGCAGTCCGTCGGCGACGAGACGGTAGTGATCGGTGTCGATGACGCGCTGGTCCTGCCACGGGCTCCACGGGTGCGTGCCCGTCGCCGACAGCGGGGCGTCGTGCTCGGCCGCAAGGCGAAACAGCCGTGTCCGAGCCTCGCGCTGGCGCTCGAGTGCCTCGCCGAGGTTGCGGCCACGACCGGAGCGGATCTCGATCTCGGACTCGATCAGCTCACCTGCGACCGACTCGGCCAGCACTTCGTCCGCGGCGGCAGCGCCGGCGAGCTCGGGGTAACGCTGAGCGAGCTCGCGGGTCTCGGGATCGAGGATCCCGAACTCCTCCTCGATGCCGACGGTGAGATCCTGTGAGGACTCGAAGACCTCCCTGGCAAGAACCATGTCGAGCACGTCAGGCGCGGGGTGTCAGGTCAGGTGGAAGTAGAGCGCGTAAAGCAGGTCGACGGCAGGGCTCGAGGTATGGACGGTCACCTCGGGCGGCACCGACAGCAGCGCCTCTGTGTAGTTGAAGATGATCCGCACGCCGGCCCCGACAAGCTCGTCGGCGACCTGCTGTGCCGCCTCGGTCGGGACCGCGATCACGCCGACCACGATGTCGTCCTCTTCGACGACGGCCGGCAGCTCGTCGAAGGCTCGCACGACGAGATCCTCGCCGACGCGCTCGCCGATCTTTGCCCGGTCGGTGTCGAAGACCGCGACCACGCGGAAGCCGTGGTCGGCGAAGATGTCCGACCCCGCGATCGCCTGGCCGAGGTGCCCGGCTCCGAACAGCGCGATGTTGTGCTGCCCGCTCGTGCGCAGGATCTTCCGGATCCGCGCGACCAGCGAGTCGACGTTGTAGCCCACGCCGCGCTTGCCGAACTTGCCAAAGCCCGACAGGTCGCGCCGGATCTGGGTCGAGTTGACGTGCGTGTAGTCGGAGAGCTCCTGCGAGGAGATCGTCTCCTTGCCCATCTTGCGCGCCTGGGTGAGGACCTGGAGGTAGCGCGAGAGACGTGCCGCGACGCCGAGCGAGAGCCGCTCTGCGGCCAGCTCGTCGACGGGCGTGCGCGCGGGCAGCGGCTCGCGGTAGCTCACGCGGTCACTGTACCGAGCGCTCTGCGATCGCCACGCTCAGCAGACGGCGCAGCTGGGTCGCCTCGACCCCGAGCTCCAGCGCGTCCTCATCGTCGATGGCGACCACCGGAATGCGCTCCCCATAGGCGCGGTGCAGGCGCGCGTCGAGCGAGACGTCGACCTCCTCGAGCTCGAAGTCCAGCTCCTCGCGCAGGGACAGGACCGTGGCGCGGGCCTCCTCACAGAGATGGCAGCCGGGCTTGGCGTAGAGGGTGAGGCGTGGTGGGGCCGGGCGGCGCATGCGGCTCAGGTCGCCCGCCGGGGCCGGGCCGCGGCATCCAGGGATAGGTAGGTGGGGTAGGGCATCGGTTCGGTGAAGCGCGCGGCGGCTGCGATCATCGCCGCATTGTCGGTGCACAGCTCGATCGGTGGCGCCCAGAGGCGGGCTCCGTGTTCGTCGCAGACGGTCTGGAGCCGGGCGCGCAGCTCGCTGTTGGCCGCAACGCCGCCGCCGATCGCAAGCCGCTCGAGGCCCTCGGCGGCCAGCGCCGCGGCGGTCCTGGCCGCCAGGGCATCGACGACCGCGCGCTGGTAAGAGGCCGCGAGGTCGGCCCTGTGCTCTCGCGCGGCGGTCTGGCCCAGGTCCCTGACCCGGTGCAGCAGCGCCGTCTTGAGCCCGCTGAAGCTGAAGTCGAGGCCGTCGCCGGGCGCCGAGCGCGGGAGGTCGAAGGCCCGGGGGTCGCCCGCGTGCGCGAGACGGTCGACCTCGGGGCCGCCGGGGTAGCCGAGACCAAGCAGCCGCGCACCCTTGTCGAAAGCCTCGCCGGCGGCGTCGTCGAGGGTCTGGCCGAGGATCTCGTAACGCGCTGGGTCCTCGACGCGGGCGAGGAAGGTGTGACCGCCGCTGGCGACCAGGCAGAGATAGGGCGTTTGAATCGGGTGCGGCCCGAGCGTGCCGGCGACGACGTGCCCGTGCAGGTGGTCGCACGCCGCCAGCGGAAGGCCGCGTGCGGCCGCCAGGCCCTTCGCGAACGAGACGCCGACCAGCAGCGCGCCGATCAGGCCCGGGCCGACCGTCACGGCGACGGCCTCGACCTCGTCGAGCTCCGCCTCCGCGACCTCGAGCGCATCGGCGGTGATCGCCTCGATCAGCTCGAGGTGCCGCCGTGAGGCGATCTCGGGCACCACCCCGCCGTAGCGCTCGTGCAGGACTTCCTGGGAGGTGATCCTGTTTGAGCGCAGCTCGCCGGCCTGGGTGACCACGGCGGCGCAGGTGTCGTCGCAGCTCGTCTCCAGGGCGAGGATCACAGGCGCGGCCCGCCGTGCGGATGCCGGCTCAGGCGCTGTGCTCCCGCGGCGCCCCGAGCCCCGCGTGGGCGGAGGCACCCCCGGCGACGGTGCGCCACATGATCACCGCGTCCTCGCGGTTGTCGTGGTAGTAGCCGCGGCGCCGCCCGGCGGCGTGGAAACCGAAGCGCTCGTAGAGGCGGATCGCCGCAGCGTTGGAGGTGCGCACCTCGAGCGTGTACTGCTCTCCCGGCCGGTCGGCGGTCGCGAACAGGCGCTCCAGGAGCGCGCTCGCCGTGCCGCGCCGGCGCAGGCGGTCGTCGATGGCCACGTTCATCACGTGCCAGACGGTGTCGTAGCGCGAGCAGATCAGGTAGCCCTCCAGGCGCCCGCGGCGTACGCACGCCAGGCAGATGCCGCTCGGCTTGGAGAGCTCGAGCACGAACATCGCGAGCGACCAGGGGGTCGTGAAGGCGCGGCGCTCGATCGCCACCACCTGAGGCAGGTCCGCGTAGGCCAGCGGCCGGATGCTGCGCGGTTCGGTGCTCGAGCGATCGGTCATCGTGGCATGGCGTCTGGCGGGCGCTGGTAGTCGGGCAGCACGGCTGCGGGGGGCTGGGGGGCGACGGCGGTCGCCAGCCGGCAGACCGACAGCGCGCGGACCGCGTGCACGGCCGCGCCGGACTGGGCGACGGCGATCCCTGCCGTCCAGAGCTCGTCCGCGAAGCGTACCGAGCCGTCGCCGACGGCCAGCGGGTCCAGTCCGCTCTCGGCAACGCGGCGGATCACTTCGGCGGGCGCGGCCGCGAAGGGCGCGATCCGCTGCTCGGGCCCCTCGAACAGGGCGGCGTAGAGCTCGCCCCGGCGGGCGTCGGTCAGCGCGAGCGTGACCGCCGCATGCGACCCGGCCGCCAGGGCCGCGAGCGAGGAGACCGGCCGCAGCTCGAGCCCGTGCGCGTAGGCGATCCCGCGTGCGGTGGCGAGCCCCACCCGCAGCCCGGTGAACCCGCCCGGACCGACGCCTACTGCGACCGCGTCCAGCGCTGGGAACCCGAGACCAGAGCGCTCGAGCGCAGCCGCGACACCGGGCAGCAGGTCGCGCGCGTGGCCCGGACGCTGCCCGGACTCGTGCGGGGGTGATCCGGCCTCGAACGCCTGGCCGTCCTCGCGCAGCACGCAGGCGCTGCTGAGCGCGGTCGACGTGTCGATGCCGAGCAGGTTCATCGCTCGACCTCGATCCTCCTGCGATCGCCGCCCGCGTGCTCGATCCGAACTCGCGCGACGACGCCCTCCAGCCGGGCACCGCCCACGGCCGGCCATTCCACGAAGCCGATGCGATCCGGGGTCAGGTAGTCGTCGAGCAGCGCCGGGTCCTCGTCGTCGAGCGTGGCGAGCCGGTAGAGGTCGAGATGGGCGATCTCCACCCGTCCGGCGAGCACCTGGCCGATCGCGAAGGTCGGGCTGGTGACCGGGCCCGAGACGCCGAGCTCGCGGCAGGCGCCGCGCACGAACGTCGTCTTGCCGGCGCCGAGCTCGCCGCCGACGAGCACCACGTCGCCGCGTGCGAGGTTCGCGGCGAGACGCGCGCCGATGGCCTCGGTCTGCTCGGGGGTCGACGTCTCGCTCGCCACGCCACCAGTGTGGCGGTGTAGGCCGAACGAGCAACGGGCGCGGTCTACAGCGAGCCGCGTGAGACCACCCAGTCGACCGGCTGGCCGGTCACCGAGGCGATGAGGTCGTAGTCGGAGTCGTAGTGCATCACCGTCACGCCGGCGCGCTCCGCCACGGCGGCGACGATGAGCTCCGGCAGCGACGCGCCCCGGTGCTCCCCGCGCTCGGCGAGCGCAGCCTGGACGTCGACGGCGCGGTCGAGCGCGGGCTGCTCGGTGGGGAGCAGCTCGTATGCGGCACGCTCGTCGCGAATCGCGCGGTAGTCGGCCGCGGAGGAGGCGCTGAAGAGCACCTCGAGATCGATCACCGAGCAGGTGGCTACCAGGCCTCGCTTCATGAGCGGCGCGAGCCGCGCGGCGACGGCCGGGTGGCCCAGGCGCGCGGAGGCGCTCTTGTCGACGAGGAAGCTCGCCACTACCGCCACGCGCGGGCCATCACATCCGGATCGTCGAGCTCGAGCCCGTCCATGGTCTTCAGCCGCTCGATGTGCCGGTCGACGGCGTCGCGCCGGATGATCTCCTTCAGCGCGGCGTCGATCGTGTCGGTGATGCCGGCCGTGCCCAGGATCGCCCGCGCCCGGGCGATCTTCTCGTCATCGATGGACATCGTGGTCTTGCGCAAGCGGGGGCTGAGGATAGCTCAAGTCCGGTGCGTCGTCTATCTGTCCGCCCGGCTGGAAGCCACCAGTCGGGGACACAGTTCATGCGGCGCGTTGCAACCGCGCCGTGAGCGAGTGGGAACGCAGCGGCAAGCTCAACCGAAGAGTCCGAGCTGATCGCGCCCCGGCGGCTCGGGCTCCGGCCGATCCTGTCCATCCAGCCCATCCGTTGTGCGACCCAGCGACTCCGCGACCGACTCGGCCCCCTCGCGCCCGCTGGGTCGGGTCGGCGGTCCCCCAGCCGGCGCCGGCAGCGCCATGGCGAGCAGCTCCGGCAGCCGCGCGAAGTCCTCGCGCAGCTGCTCCTTGACGCGCGGGGTGCGCAGGGCCGCCGCCGGGTGGAAGAGCGGGTAGAGCCGCACGCCGCGGCCACCGAGCTCGCGCTCCTGGGCGGTCCCGTGGACCTGCGTGATCCCCCGCGGAGACCCGCTCAGCAGCTTGGTCGCGAAGTTGCCGAGCGTGCAGATCACGCGCGGCTCGATCAGCTCGACCTGACGCTCGAGGTAGGGGCGGCAGGTCTGGATCTCGTCGGGCTGGGGGTCGCGGTTGCCGGGAGGGCGGCTCTTGAGCACGTTGGTCACGAAGACGTCCGAGCGCGAGAGGCCCTGCTCGGCCAGCAGTTCGTCGAGCAGCTGGCCGGCGCGGCCGACGAACGGGACTCCCTGGGCGTCCTCGCGGGCGCCCGGCGCCTCGCCGACGAGCATCAGGTCGGCGTCGGCGTTGCCGTTGCCGAACACGGCCTGTGTCCGGCTCTCGTGCAGCGGGCAGAGCGTGCAGCCGCGCACCTCCCGGTAAAGGGCGACGAGATCCTCGCGGCGCTCGGCGGAGGGGCGGGGCACGGCGACAGCCTATGGCGACGCGCAGGGACGGCGCAGCCGCCTCGGCGAGTTCCGAGGTCAGCCGAACGGTATCCTTGCCACGTCGGCCGCTACCCATCGTGGAGCGGACCGGCACGAGTCCAAGACCGACCGGCATCCGCCGAGATCCGGAACGGACGATGGCACCGACCCAGCCCGCACCTCGATCTCATGCCGCCGGCGTGCCCGGCGAGGAGTCCGTGCGCCTCACCGTCGTCGGCGCGGGCCGGCTCGGTACGGCGCTCGGCCGAGGGGTGCTCGCATGAGGACCGTCCGCACCATCGCGGAGCTGCACGCCGCGCTCGCGACCCAGCGCCGGCGGACGGACGGGGGGCCGGTTGGGCTCGTCCCGACGATGGGCTCCTTCCACGAGGGCCACCTGTCGCTGCTCCGACGTGCATGCGAGCTGACCGAAGTGGTCGTCGCCTCGCTGTTCGTCCACCCGGCCCAGTTCGGCCCCGCCGAGGACATCGCCACCTACCCATGCGACG
>JBPCPD010000197.1:0-6756 GCA_050999535.1 Thermoleophilaceae bacterium | reverse complement strand
CGAGGGTCAGCACCGTGCCCCAGACCGGCCCGAAGAGCGCACCGGCGGCCACGGAGGGAATCGTGCCGGGGACGAGCAGAACGGTAAGAATCACGTACGCGACCACGAACACCAGGGCCTGCAGCGGCCCCGCGGCCTCGACGAAATTGCGCAGCACATCAGTCACCGCTCATTGGACCTCCCCCGCCCCCGGAGGGTTCAGCCACCCGCGCGGGGTGCTGAACCCTCTGGCCATCGGCCGGGTCACACACAGGAGCCATGATCCCACGCCGCGTTGCCCTGACCGCCGCCCTGACGCTCGTGAGCGCGGCCGTCGCCGCGTGTGGCGGATCGGACTCCAACTCGACGCCGGCCGGCGGCAGCTCCACCGAGGGCTTCTCCTCGACGCGCGAGGCTGCCGGCGGGCAGACCGTCCGCTGGTGGATGTACGAAGGTGAACGCCTACGTGGACGACACCGTCGCCCCGGCGGCCCGTAAGCTTGGCGTGCGGATCGAGCGCGTACCGGTGGCCGACACCGCCGACGCCGTCGAAACGAGAGTTCCGACAGAGCGCAGCCCGATCGGGCGAGCACCGCAGCTACAACATCAGCTCGGCTGGTTGACCGGCCGTACGAGGATCTCGTTGACGTCGACGTGCGCGGGTTGGGAGAGCGCGTAGATGACCGCGCGGGCGATGTCGTCGGCCTCCAGCGCGCCGTCGGGGCGGTCGTCGAAGAACGGCGTGTCGACCATGCCCGGCTCGATCAGGGTGGTCCTGATCGGTGTCTCGGCGACCTCGGCGCGCAGGCTCTCTCCCATGCCCGTGACCGCCCACTTGGTCGATGAGTAGAGCGAGCCGGGCAGCGCCCGGCGTCCGGCGACGGATCCGGTCAGCACGACGTGCCCGGCGTTGGCCGCGTAGAAGTGCCCGAGCGCCGCCCGGATCGAGTAGACGCAACCCAGGACGTTGGTCTCGACCATCGCGCGCATGTCCTCGACATCGCCCTTGGTGAACCCTCGTGGCCCACCGAAGCCGGCGTTGGCGAAGAAGGCATCGAGGCGGCCGAAGTGCTCGACCGCGTGCGCGACGGCGGCCTCCTGGGCGGAGAAGTCGGTCACGTCGCAGACGACCGCGCTCGCGCGCTCGGCGCCGAGCTCTGCGGCAAGGGCCTCGATCTTGTCCTTGGATCGCGCCGCGAGCACGACGCGCCACCCCTCGGCGACGGCGTGGCGGGCGGTCGCGGCGCCGATGCCGCTGCTGGCGCCGGTAATCAGGAGCACGGGGTCGTCGCCGGACATGGCACGGGTTCTAGCATGCGCGGCGGTGCACTCTGGACGACGAGCTCGCGGGTGAGCCCGCTGCGGGGCGCCTGCGGTGTCTTCTTCGTCGTCGCGGGCACGCTGCACTTCCTGCGCCCTGCGCCCTACGAGGCGATCATGCCGCCGTCACTGCCCGCGCCCCGCGAGCTCGTGCTGGTCAGCGGGGCGGCCGAGGTCGCCGGCGGGCTCGCCGCGCTGACCCCGGGGCTCGAGCGCCCGGCACGCTGGGGACTGATCGCGCTCCTGCTCGCGGTCTTCCCCGCGAACGTGCACATGGCGGTCAACCCGGAGCAGGTCGAGGGGCTGCCGGCGGCGCTGCCGCGCTGGACGCTGTGGGCGCGGCTGCCGCTGCAGGGTGCGCTGATCGCCTGGGTCATCGCCGCGACGCGCGCTCGGTGAGGTCGCGGCTCGTGCACTCGGTCAAGCCGATCGCGCGCGGGCTCGTCGCTCGTCTTTGAACTCGAGGGTGGAACCTCAGCGCCGGCGCAGCTCCCGCGCGAGCACGGCGATCGTCTGCTCGAGCTGATCCGCGGTCGCGTCGCTGACCGCGGCGACGCCGATCGCGCGGTTGGCCCACGCGTTGACCTCGCGGTGGCCCTGACCGCGGGCCCGCGCCAGCGATGAGACCAGCCCGGCGCGGCGCTCGCGCAGGCGCTCGCGCCGCCGGAAGGCGGGCTCGGGCGCGGGCGGCACGGGCGCCTGCTCGGGCGGGGCCGCAACGATCTCGACCGGCGTCGGCGTCGCGAGCGCCGGGCTGTCCTGCTCGGCGAACAGGTGCAGCGCGTCGCCCGCCCCGGTGCTCGAGCGGATGACGTCGTCGAGCGCCGCGCTGGAGGAGAGCGCGACGAAGCCCTCGCTCGCCGCCGCGCGCTCGAGCGGCGCGTCGCGCTGCTCCAGCTCGGGCTTGAGCTCGAGCGCGTGGCGGCGCTCCTCCTCGACGCGAGCGGCGAGCTGCTTCAGCCGCGGGTCGGCGGGTAGGAGCAGGTAGCTCATCTGGCGTCGCGGGGTCGGGCTGCGGCGCACGAAGCGCCCGACGACCTGGCGGAAGAAGAGCTCGGTGCGCGCGGGCGTGGCGTAGACGCCGACCCGCAGGCGGGGCACGTCGACGCCCTCGCTGACCATCAGCACCGACACCAGCCAGCGGGCATCGCCGGCGGCGAAGCGGTCGATGGCCTCCGAAGCCAGCGGATCGTCCGAGGTGACCAGCGCCGGGGTCTCGCCGCTGATCGAGGCGAGCCGCCCGGCGATCGCGGCGGCGTGCGCCTTGTCGGCGGCGACGACCAGGCCGCCGGCCGCGGGATGGCCTTCGGCGCGGCATTCGGTCAGGCGCGCGTCGGCGTCGCGCAGGACCTGTCCGATCCAGTCTCCGCCGGCGTCGAGGGCCGTTCGCAGGCGCCGGGCGGCCTCCTCGCGCGGGAGCACGACGTCGAAGCCCGCGCTGCGTGCGCGCCCACCCGAGCTCCACTCCATCTCGCCGCCGTAGGCCAGGAACGTGATCGGGCGGCAGACGCCGTCGAGCAGGGCGTCGGTGTAGGTGTAGGCGTAGTCGGCTGCGCTGAGGCCCTCGTCGTCGTAGCGCACCCACGGGATCGCGGTGTTGTCCGAGCGAAAGGGGGTGCCGGAGAGCAGCAGGCGCAGCCGTGCGCCGGCGAATGCGGTCGCGGCGCCCTCGCCCCAGGCGGCCAGCTCGCCCATGTGGTGCGGCTCGTCGGCGATCAGCAGCGTCGGGCGCGCGCGGCAGGCGCGGCCGTGCAGCGCGGGGGCGGCGGCGACGGTCTGGTAGGTGACCGCGACACCGTCGCGGTCGGGTGGCTCGGGACCCTCGGCGTTGGGCCGCCCGGGCTCGAGGTCGATCCCCACTGCCGCCGCCGCCGCGGCCCACTGGCGGCAGATGTGCGTCGTGGGCGCGATCACACAGACGCGACGGACGTCGCCGCGGCGCAGCAGCTCGTGCGCGGCGCGCAGGCCGAATGTGGTCTTGCCCGCGGCGGGGGTCGCCGAGGCGAGGAACTCGCCGGACGGCCGCCGGAGCAGGCCCGCGAGCGCCTGCTGCTGCCAGGCGCGCAGCGGGCGCGAGGCCGGCCAGGGGGGTGGACCCGGGGACGGGGCGGCGATGCGGGCGGCTTCCATGGGGCGCGGCACGATAGGCGGCCGCTCGGGCGGAAGCGCTGCTGAAGCGTGCGTTTGCCCTGCATTATGCCGCTCTCGGTCACGTTCCCGTAACGCCAAGTTCACGCTCGCGCCACAGTACGCCTCCGACCCGATGCGATCGTCAAGCTCATCGGCTCGGAGTCGACCAGGGGAGGCACTCGATGGACGTCGTGGACAGGCCGATCAGCCGTCGCGGCTTCATCGGCGGGGCCGGCGCGGGCGCGCTCGCGCTCGGCGCGGTCGGAATCACCCCGCAGCGTGCGTACGCGCCCCGCTTCTCCGACTACCCCTTCAAGCTCGGCGTGGCCTCCGGCGATCCTTCCCCGGACGGGTTCGTGATCTGGACGCGGCTGGCCCCCGATCCGCTCCAGGGTGGCGGGATGCCGCCGCGCCCGGTCGCGGTGTCTTTCGAAGTCGCCCACGACGAGGCCTTCCGCCGCATCGCGGCGGCGGGCACCGCCACGGCGAGACCACAACGCGGGCACAGCGTCCACGCCGAGATCGAGGGCCTTCGACCCGGGCGCGAGTACTTCTACCGCTTCAGCGCGGGGCGTGACACGAGTCGTACGGGGAGGACGAAGACCGCGCCGGCGCCCGGGAGCTCGCCCGCAGCGCTGCGCTTCGCGGTCGCCTCGTGCCAGTCGTGGCAGGAGGGCCACTACACCGCCTACCGGCACATGGCCGCCGAGGAGCTCGACTTCGTGCTCCATCTCGGCGACTACGTCTACGAGGGCGCTCAGAGCGCCGACGCGATCCGCCCGCACGAGGCCGGGGAGCCGACCGACCTGCTCGGCTATCGCAACCGCCACGCGCTCTACCGCACTGATGCTGACCTTCAGGCCGCGCACGCCGCCTTCCCGTTCGTGGTGACCTGGGACGACCACGAGGTCGAGAACAACTACGCCGCCGGGCTCGCCCAGCGCCAGCGTGACCGCGATGCCGATCCCGCCGCGTTCCGCGCCCGCCGCGGCGCCGCCTACCAGGCCTACTGCGAACACCTGCCGCTGCGCCGGAGCACGCGCGCGCGGCGCAACGGTCCGAGCCTCCACCGCCGCCTGGCCTTCGGCGACCTCGCCGAGCTCAACGTGCTCGACACCCGCCGCCGGCGAGCGCGTCAGGCGTGCGGCGGTTGGCGGCGGACCGGCTGCGCGGCCCGACTCGACCCCGGCCGCACGATGCTCGGCGCCGAGCAGGAGCGCTGGCTGCTCGAAGGCCTGCACCGCTCCCGCGCGCGCTGGAACGTGCTCGCCCAGCAGGTGTTCTTCGCCCAGCTCGACCTCGATCCGGGTCCACGCCAGAGCTTCAGCATGGAGGCGTGGGACGGCTACGCGGCCGCGCGCGATCGCCTGCTCTCCGGAATCGCGACCCGGGGCGTGGCCAACCCGGTCGTGCTGACGGGCGACGTGCACCGCAACTGGGCGTGCGAGGTCAAGAGCAGCTTCGCCGACCCCGAGTCGGCGACGATCGCCACCGAGTTCGTCGGGACCTCGATCAGCTCGGGCCGCGACGGCACCGATCTGCCCGCCGACAGCGCGGGGCTGCTGGCGGCCAATCCACACCTGCGCTTCACCAACGGCCAGCGCGGCTACCTGCGCTGCGACCTCGACCGCGACAGCTGGCGTACCGACTTCCGCGTCCTGGCCTACGTCACCCGGCCGGGCGCGCCGATCTCCACCCGCGCGTCCTTCGTCGTCGAGGACGGCCGGCCCGGCCCCCAGCTAGGCTGAGCCCGGAAGCGGCGGCTGCGAGCATCACCGTCCCCGGGGTGGCCGAGCACCAGCCCGGAGGACCGTTCCAGTGCCCGACGCCCCCAATCGCAGCGACGCCGCAGTCCGCGCCTCCCTACGTGCCGGCCTGCGCGCGGGCGTGCCGTTCGCGCTCGCCGGCGGTCTGCTCTCGCTGTCCTTTGGCGTGCTCGCCGAGAGCGCGGGGCTCGGGGCGCCCGCGGCGATCCTGATGGCGGCGATCGTGTTCGCCGGCTCCGCGCAGTTCGCGGCGGTGGGCATCATCGCGGCGGGCGGAGGGATCGGGACCGCGGTGGTCGTGGCGACGCTGGTCAACTCGCGCTTCCTGCCGATGGGCGTCGCGCTCGCGCCCTACCTCAGCGGGGGGCGGCTGCGGCGCGCGATCCAGGGGCAGGCGGTCGTGGATGCGTCGTGGGCGCTGGCACGCGACGCGGAGGGGCACTTCGACCGCCACTTCCTGTTCGGCTGCACGGCGGTCCAGTACGTCACCTGGGTGCCGGGGACGGTTGTCGGGGCGCTGATGGGCGGCGGCCTGATCGATCCGGACGCGCTCGGCCTCGATGCGATCTTCCCGGCCGTCTTCCTCGTGCTGCTGATCTCCGAGCTCGGCGGGCTGCGCAACCGCGGCGTCGCGCTCGGCGGGGCGCTGATCGCGATCGCGCTGGTTCCACTGGCACCGCCCGGGGTGCCCGTGGTGGCGGCCAGCCTCGCCGCGCTCTACGGGCTGCGGGGCCGCGACCGATGACCAGTGAGGCCGCCCTGCTGGTGCTCGCCTGCGCGCTGAGCACCGCGGCCGTCAAGGCCGCCGGACCGATCGCCTTCGGCGGGCGTCCGCTTCCGGGGCCGGTGGCGGCGGTCGTCGGGCTGCTCGCGCCGGCGCTGCTGGCGGCGCTGGTGGTCACCCAGGCGCTCGCCGACGGGCAGCGCCTGGCGATTGGCCCCGACACGGCCGGCGTCGCCCTCGCCGGGATCGGCGCGTGGAAGGGTGCATCGGTGATCGTCTGCGTGCTGATCGCGGGCGCCGTGACGGCGCTTCTGCGCGTGCTCGCCTGACCGCACGCGGTTCGCGCCCGGTGCACTGCAGTGAGCAGGCCGGCCGTGGGCTGGCGGGCGTCGCGGCGCGCTGTGGGGTCGGTCAGCGCGGCGACGTCGGCTCGGGGCGATCGTCGAGCCCAACGCGAATGGCACGCGCGAGCGCGTCGCCGAGGATCAGCTCGTGGTTAGCGAGGCGCACGGTGAGGGGGCCGCCGAAGGGTTGCCGATCGAGCACTTCGACGCGGTCACCGACGGTGACGCCCTGCTCTTGGAGGTAGCGCAGCATGTCGGGGTTGCTGTCTGAGACGCGCGCGACGTGCCCGCGCGCGCCGGGGGTGAGCGTCGCGAGGCTCACGGTGGCGTCGGTGGCGAGCGTGAGCTCGCTGCTGGGGATCGGGTCGTGCGGGTCATGGGTCGGGTGCCCGAGCTTGGCGGCAATCCGGGCTTCGAGTTCTTCGGAGAGCACGTGTTCCAGCCGGTCTGCCTCGGCGTGGACCCGGTCCCAGGGCACGTCGAGATGCTCTGA
>JBPCPD010000096.1:0-4328 GCA_050999535.1 Thermoleophilaceae bacterium | reverse complement strand
CATGCGTCTCGCCCAGATCGTCCTGCTCGACTCCGGCAGCGAGCCCGACCCGGCGGCCGCGGCGGCCCGCGCGCGCGAGCTCTCCAAGCGGGCCTACGTTGTCGACCTCTCGTGGCTGCGCTCGACTCCGTGGCGCGAGCGCGTGGCCTCGACCTTCGACCCGGCCCAATGGCGGTGCGAGCTCGCGGGCATCACCGGGGTGACCGTGCGCCACCACCCCGACTCGGTGCTCTCGGGCCTGCTGTTCATCGGTTGGCTGTGCCGCCGGCTGGGGTGGGAGCCGGGCTCGGTGGTCGGCTCGGAGGGGGTCATGCACGGCCGCGCGCACGGCCAGCGCCAGGATGTCGAGCTGCGCCTGGAGAGCGACGATTCGATGAGGTCACCAGGCCTCGCGGGTATCACGGTCGACACGGCCTCCGGCATGGGCCTGTCGCTGAACCGCGGTCCCGGGGGGTTGACCGCCAAGCGCCGCGATCGCCGGGGCCGCGAGTCGACCTGGACGGTGATGGGGGCCTCGCGCGGGGAGTCGGGGATCCTCGGTGAGGGCATCCGTCAGGCCCTGCTGCGCGACAGGAGCTACGAGCCCGCGCTGTCCGCGGCGTCGGCCATGCTCACGTGAACATGGGAGGCAGGCCCGATATCGAGGTCGTCGACGACGTCGCGGGCGCCGCTGCGCAGCGCATCGCCACGGCCGTGTGCGCGGGCGGGCACATCGCGCTGTCGGGCGGCTCGACGCCGCGTGCCGCGTACGAGCTGGTCGCCGCCCAGGGCGGGCTCGACTGGTCGCAGACGACGCTGTGGTTCGGCGACGAGCGCGTCGTCGCCGGCGACCACAAGCACTCCCACTCCGCGATGGTGCGCGCGAGCCTGCTCGACCGCATCGAGGGGCCGGCGCCCGCCGTGCACCGCGTCCAGGGCGAGCTGACCGCCGACCAGGCCGCCGAGCGCTACGAGGCCGAGCTGCGAGAGGCCTTTGGCTCGCAGCGCCCGCCGCGGATGGACCTGCTGCTGCTCGGCCTCGGTTCCGACGCGCACTGCGCGTCGCTGTTTCCCGGTGATGCGGCGCTCGCCGAGCGCGAGCGCCTGGTCGTCGGCGTGCAGACCCCGGGCATGCCACCGCCCGTTCCGCGCGTGACCTTTACTCTCCCCGTCCTCGATGCGGCCCACGGGGTGGTGTTCCTGATCTCCGGAGACGACAAGGCAGAGGCGGCGGCGCGCGCGTTTCGCGGGGCGCGGGACACCGACGCGCCCGCGAGCCTGGTGAGCCCCGAACCGGGTCGTCTCACCGTCCTGATCGACCCGGGGGCCGCGGCGCGGCTGGGAGCGCGCCCGTGAGGAACTACACCACCTCCGACGGGGGCGTCGGCGCGAGCCCCTTTCCGCCGATCGGCGAGTACGGGTTCCTCTCGGACTGCGAGACGACCGCGCTCGTCTCCAGCGGCGGCAACGTCGAGTGGCTGTGCCTGCCGCGGATGGACTCGCCGAGCGTGTTCGGCTCGATCCTCGACCGCGACGCCGGCGGCTTCCGGATCGGGCCCGACGGCGTCGAGGTCCCCGCCGCGTGGCGCTACCTGCCCGGCACGATGGTGCTCGAGACCAGCTGGGGCACGCGCGGGGGCTGGATCATCGTCCGCGACGTGCTGCTGATCGGGCCCTGGCACCACGAGGAGGAGCGCTCGACCACCCACCGGCGCTCGCCGACCGACTACGACGCCGACCACGTGCTGCTGCGGCTCGTGCGCTGCGTCAACGGCGAGGTTCAGGTCAACCTCGACTGCGAGCCGGTCTTCGACTACGGGCGCCGCCTGGTCACCTGGGACTACAGCGCCGAGGGCTACCACGAGGCGGTCGCGACCGCACCGGGCTGCGACCTCGCGCTGCGCCTGACCACCGACATGAATCTCGGCTTCGAGGGCCCGCGCGCGACAGCGCGGACGATGATGAAGGAGGGCGACAAGCTCTTCGCCGCGCTGTCGTGGTCCGAGCACCGTCCGCCCCAGAGCTACGACGAGGCCCACGACCGCCACGTCTGGACCGCGCACCACTGGCAGCACTGGCTCGAGCACGGCGAGTTCCCCGATCACCCCTGGCGCAGCTTCCTGCAGCGCTCGGCGCTGACGCTGAAGGGGCTCTCCTACGCCCCGACGGGTGCGATGGTCGCCGCTGCGACCACCTCGCTGCCCGAGAGCCCCGGCGGGGAGCGCAACTGGGACTACCGCTACACCTGGATCCGCGACTCGACGTTCATGCTCTGGGGTCTCTACACGCTGGGTTTCGACTGGGAGGCCAACGACTTCTTCTACTTCGTCGCCGACGTGACCGAGGCGGAGGAGGGCCGCCTGCAGATCATGTACGGCATCGACGGCGAGGCGGCGCTCGAGGAGGAGCAGCTCGACCACCTCTCAGGCTACGAGGGCGCGCGACCGGTACGCGTGGGCAACGGCGCCTACAACCAGGAGCAGCACGACGTCTGGGGCGCGGTGCTCGACTCGTTCTACCTGCACACCAAGTCGCGCGACCATCTGCCCGAGCGAATCTGGCCGATCCTCAAGAAGCAGGTCGAGGACGCCCGCGACAACTGGCGCGGCACCGATCGCGGCATCTGGGAGATTCGCGGGCAGCCGCGCCACTTCACCTCGTCGAAGCTGATGTGCTGGGTCGCGCTCGACCGCGGCGCCCGGCTCGCCGAGATCCGCGACCAGGCCGAGCTCGCCGAGCAGTGGCAGTCCGTCGCCGATGAGATCCGTGACGACATCTGCGACAACGCGCTCGACGAGCGCGGGGTCTTCTGCCAGCACTACGACACCGACGAGCTCGATGCTTCGGTGCTGCTGATGCCGCTCGTGCGCTTCCTGTCGCCCGACGACGAGCGCATCAAGAAGACCGTGCTCGCGATCGCGGACGAGCTGACCGAGGAGGGGCTCGTGCTGCGCTACCGCACCGAGACAACCCATGACGGGCTCGACGGCCGGGAGGGCACGTTCACGATCTGCTCCTTCTGGCTCGTCTCTGCCCTCGTCGAGATCGGCGAGCTCCAGCGCGCCAGGGCGCTGTGCGAGAAGCTGCTCTCCTACGCGAGCCCACTGCAGCTCTACGCCGAGGAGATCGACTCGCACTCCGGACGCCAGCTGGGCAACTTCCCGCAGGCGTTCACCCACCTCGCCTTGATCAACGCCGTCATGCACGTGATCCGGGCCGACCAGGCGCTGCAGGAGTCGGCCTTCGAACGTGAGCTCCGCCGCTCCCGCCTCGGCCGCTGACCTGAGCCGCGAGAGCCGTCGCATAGAGCGGTCCTCGGTCGCTCGCGTGCGGAGCACGCCACGCTCCCTGCGTCCCGCCCTCTGCTCGGCTCTCGCGGCTCAGGGGCGTTGGGGGCAGGATCCCTCGAGACGCGCGCTCAGCAGGAAGGGCTCGGCGCATCGCGTTCGCATACCGGCGCGCCCCGAGCGCCGGCCAGGGAGGCGGTCGCACCCAGCATGTAGGGCGCCGGATCGGTCGGCGTCCCGTTGCGGCGGACCTCGAAGTGGAGGTGGGGGCCGGTCGAGTGGCCGGTCGACCCGACGGCTCCGATCGGCGTGCCGCCGCTGACACGCTGCCCGGGTGAGGTGGTCACGCGCGACAGGTGGGCGTACCAGCTCTCGAAGCCGAGCCGGTGGCGCACGATCACGAGGTTGCCGTAGCCGCCGCTGTTGTATCCCGCGAAGGTCGTCACCCCGACGCCGCCGGCGCGGACGGTGGTCCCGCTCGGCGCGGGAAAGTCGAGCCCCTCGTGCACGCCTCCCGAGCGCATCCCGAAGCCGTCGGTCCAGCCCCCAGGCACCGGAGAGAAGAAGCGCACGGGTCTCGGCGGGGGCCGGCTCGAGTGTCGCCGCCGCGCGCGGCCGCGTCCCCGACGCAGCGAGCGCAGCGTCGCGGACCCGGCGACGCCGTCGACGGTCAGCCGGGAAGCACGCTGCGCGCGGAGGACCGCCGCGCGGGTCCGGCGGCCGAAGCCGCCGTCGATCGACCCGCTGGGAAAGCCCCGCCGCGCGAGCATGAACTGCAGCGCGGCGATGTCCCAGCCGCGCTGACCCTTGCGCATGGCGCGGCTGCCAAGCCGCGGGCGCCCTCGGCGGCCGAGCGCGCGGCGGGTCCGGGGACCCGCGACCCCGTCCACCCCGAGGCCACGCCGGCGCTGCAGGCGCCGCACCGCGCGCTTGGTGCGCGGACCGCTGACTCCGTCGACCCGGCCGCCGTAGAGGTCGACCGCGCGCAGTACGACCTACAGCGCAGCGACGTTCGCGCGCGCCGCGCCGGCCGGTGGCGGAGCGACGGTCAGTGCAGCGATG
>JBPCPD010000083.1:0-11097 GCA_050999535.1 Thermoleophilaceae bacterium | reverse complement strand
CCTGCTCGGGTTCGACGGGCCACACCGAGGCTGTGCTTGTCTTCTTCGATCCTCAGCAGATCACCTACGAAGCGCTGCTCAAGACGTTCTGGGAGGGCCACGATCCAACCCAGGGGATGCGCCAGGGCAACGGTGTCGGCACCCAGTACCGGTCCGGGATCTACGTCGCGAACGGCGCGCAGCGAGCGGACGCAGAGGAGAGCCGCGAGCGCGACGGGCAGGCCCTGCGCGATGCCGGCCGCGACGGCGAGGTCACGACCGAGATCGTCTCGGCCGATCCCGCCGCGGGGCAGGGCGCCACGAGTGGCTTCCCGTTCTTCTACGCCGAGGACTACCACCAGCAGTACCTCGCCAAGGTGCCCAACGGCTACTGCGGCCTGAGCGGGACCGGCGTCAGCTGCCCCGTCGGCGCGGCGAGCTGACCGCGCGCAGCGCCCGCCGCCGCTGCGCTCGCCAGGGCGGGGCCTGTCCCGGATTTTCCGCGCGGTAGGAAACGGTCACCGCCGCAGTAGGTCAAGCGGCGCGCAGGGGGTCCGGAGGCGCGAGCCCTCCGTCAATTCAGCGTCGGATCCGGCGGCATCGAAGCGAGCAGCGCATACGACCCGCCCTTGCGCGCGAGCAGCGCGGTCCAGAGGTCGTCGCGGGAGCCGAACGGATCGTCGGGCGCGGCCTGCTCGACGATCCAGGCCTCCTGCGCGAGCTCGGCATCGAGCTGGCCAGGCGCCCAGCCGGCGTAGCCGGCGTAAACGCGCAGCCGCCGCAGCGCGGGGTAGGGCCGGTCGGGATCAAGCAGCCCGAGCGTGCCGGAGATCGGCGTGCCGGCCTCCTCGGGCTGCTCGAAGTCGCCGAGAGCGATCACCGCGTCGGGCGCCACCGGTCCACCGGCGTGCACGACGGCGTCCTCGCCCGTGAGCTCGGCGAGGTCGGGCACCAGCTCGGCGACCTCGGCGTCGGTGGGACGGTTGAGCACGACGCCCATCGCGCCCTCGTCGGTGTGCTCGATGACCAGCACCACGGTGCGCCGGAAGTAGTCGATCAGCTGCGGGGCGGCAATCAGGAGCTGTCCGCGCAGGGAACCGGTCACGGGTCGATCCTGCCCGGTCAGCGGCCCTTCCACACCGGGTCGCGCTTCTCCGCGAATGCAGTCGCGCCCTCGCGCGCGTCCTCGGAGCTCAAAACGGGGCCGGCGATCTCGGCCTGGCGGCGCCATTCGTCGTCGGGACCCCAGCCCGCCGCCTCGACGAGGATCCGTTTCGACGCCGCCGTCGCCAGCGGCCCGTTTGCCGCGACCGCCTCGGCGAGCTCGACGGCCGCGTCGACCGCGCCGCCGGCGCGAGCCACGCGGTTGACGATCCCCAGCTCGGCGGCGCGCTGCGCGGTGATCGGATCACCGGTCAGCGCCAGCTCCATCGCCACGTGGTAGGGGATTCGCCGCGGCAGGCGCAGCGGCGCGCCGCCGGCGACGACCAGGCCGCGATTGACCTCGGGGATGCCGAGCGTCGCGCGTTCGGCGGCGACGATCAGGTCGCACGCCAGCGCGACTTCGAGGCCGCCGGCGACGGCGAAGCCCTCGATCGCCGCGATCATCGGCTTGCGCGGCGGCGCCTCGACGATTCCGGCGAAGCCGCGTCCGTCGACCCAGGGGCTCTCCCCGGCGACGAACGCCCTCAGGTCCATACCCGCGCAGAAGCCCCTGCCGGCGCCGGTCAGGACGCCGACGCTGAGCTCGTCGCTTGCGTCGAGGCGTTCGACCGCGCCGGCGAGCCCTCGCGCCAGCGCTGCGTTGACGGCGTTGCGCGCCTCGGGACGGTTGAGGGTGACCACGAGCACGCGCCCGCGGACCTCGGTCAGGACGGCCTGGTCTTCGCTCATCCCGCCAACCTACCGGCCGTCGCCGTCCCGGCCGCGTAGGCGGCCGGCGCGGCGCGCCCGCTCGCCCCTCGAGCTCGGCGTGCAGCTCTCAACGCCGGTCGCCGCCACGTAGACGATGTGGAGTCCCGTCGCCGTGGTGTTCAGAGAGGTGCAGCACCAGCGGACCACGAGATACCCGCATCTATGCGGACCCCGTCGAATCGGTGCCCCCAGTCGACGCCACCCTGGCGAACACGACGACGATAACCACCACCACCAGCACGACCGCCGCGACGAGGCCCCACACCGTGCTCGCCGTGATCGGGGGCTATCCCGCCGCGCGGCGGGACAGGACGCCGAGCAGGGTGAGCAGCGCGATCAGCGGCAGCAGGGCCAGCAGAGCGTCCGAGCCGAGCAGGACCAGGATCAGCGCCCCGCCCACGGCGAGGGCCACCAACGCGTCTCGCAGCGGCTCCGACAGCCCGGACGGGGACCGAGCCGCTACGGGCGAGAGCGAGTCCGGCTCGCGCCAGGCCAGGATCCCGGTGGGCAGGTACACCGCCCACAGCGCGCCCCAGAGCACGAGGAGGAGCAGCGCCTCGATGGTGAGGAATCGCCCGGGCCTGTCGGAAGTGACTCCGGGCGACAGGACCTCGGTACGTGTTATGTCGGGCAAGACCACCACGAGCGCGACCGCGCTCAGCGCCAGCACCGCCAGCAGCAGCGGGTAGGCCAGCCGGAACGCGCGATCACGCGTGGCGAGGTCGCGCTCGTCGAGGCGGGGATGGTCGAAGGCGGTCAGGCGCCGGGTCCCGCGGCGCAGCATGCCGAACACGACCCCCAGCGTCACGAGCATCGCGAACTGGGCGTCGCCGTCCCTGGCGTGGGTACCCAACAGCGACAGGAACGTGTCAGGGAAGGCTGCCAGCCCTCCGCCGAGCACAAGCAGCAGCGCGTAGGCGAGCGTCCATCGTCGCCGGCTCGAACGGCTCAGCGGCGTGACGGCGTCGCGCCAGGTCAGCAGCTGAGCGGGGCCCGCGCAGCTATCCGTCGTCCCTACGGCTACGTCACTCATGTGCTCCCCCTCGGTCGTTGCCTGTGGTCAGCTGCTGCGACAGCGGCGCGAACGGCTCGCGCGCGAATATCGCCTCGATCGGCAGCTCGAAGAACTCCGCGAGCCGGAAGGCCAGCTCCAGGCTCGGGCTGTAGTCGCCGCGCTCTAGGTAGCCAACCGTCTGCGGGTTGACCTCCAGCGCCTGTGCCAGGTCCTGCCGGCTGAGCTCGCGCTCCGCGCGCAGGACCGCCAGGCGGTTGTGCAGCTGTGCCTCAGGGGTTCTCGGGCGCCGACCCACGTTGTGGTTATACAACGTCTTATTGTATTCGTCAACGTCAGGGACGCGCTCTACGAACGACGCCGTCGAGCAGCTCTCGCGCTACATCGAGCGGCTGTGCGCCGCGCCGGGCTTCGCCGGCTGCCGCGCGTACTCGTCGCGGTCTCGATCAAGCCCCAGGCGTGCCTGCTCGCAGAATCGCGCGGGCTGGCGTGCGTAGAGGTCGATCCCGCGGTCCTGCGAGGCGAGCGCGAGCCGGCCCTGACGCTGTTCGCCGCCTGAGGGGTGCTTCACTGAGCGGCGTGGACTCCCAGCGTGACGCCGCGAAGGTCGCCTACCGCACCGTGCTGCTGGCGGCCGCCCTGGTCGTGCTCGGGCTGCTGTTCCGCGAGCTGCTGAGCCTCCTGCTCGCCGTGCTGATCACGGTGATCCTCGCGGTCGGCCTCGCCACGATCGCCGGCGTACTGGAGCGGCACCTGAAGATCCCACGCCCGGTCGGCGCCTTCTTCGGTCTGCTCGCGGGGGTTGGGTTCATCGCCGGCGTGCTCGCGCTGGTGATCCCGTCGTTCGTCGAGGAATCCGAGGGGCTCGCCGACGACGCGCCCGACATCGTGGACTCGCTGCGCGAGCGCCTCGGTGACATCACGGGCGCCGGGCAGGACGAGATCGGCGAGCGCATCCAGGAGTTCATCGCGCGCTACACCGATCCCGCCCAGCTGATCGGGCCGATCACCTCGATCGGGCTCGGCGTAGCGGGAGTGATCGCGGCGCTGCTGCTGATCCTGATCACCGCCTACTACATCGCGATCAATCCAGAGCCGCTGCTCGGGGGCGTCCGGCGGCTGGTGCCCCCGGTCCACCGCGACCGCGCAGACGCGGTGCTGGCCCGCCTGCGCGACTCGTGGATCGGCTGGATGCAGGGCGTGATCGTCGACATCGTGGTCTCGGGCCTGCTGCTCTACCTGGGCCTGTCGCTGATCGGGCTCGAGTTCGCGCTCGTCTTCGCCGTTCTCGCCGCGTTGCTGACGATCATCCCGTACTTCGGCGCGATCGTCGGGGGGGTCCCGCCCACGCTGCTCGCGCTGACCGATTCGTTCACCAAGGCCGGGCTCGTGCTCGTGGTCTACGTCGCCGTCCAGCAGGTGCAGGGCAACATCACGATCCCGCTCGTCATGTCACGGACCGTCAAGCTGCACCCCGCGGTGATCGCGATCGGGGTGCTGATCGTCGCCCGGCTGTTCGGCGCAGTCGGCCTGATTGTCGCGGTACCGATCCCGTCGCTGATCGTGGTGCTCGTCGAGGAGGTCTGGGTGGTTCCGATGGAGCGCGAGGCCGAGCGCCGGGGCGCCGCGGGGGGCCCCCCGGGTCAGGCGTAGAGCTTGATCGTGGCGATCACCATCGAGACGATCACGCAGACCACGATCACGATCTGCATGGCGATCCAGAAACGTGGCACTATGCTCAGTGTGACGATCGGAGGCGCGATCTTCGTCGCGGCCCTCGGCGCGATTCTGCGCTACGCCGTGGCCGACACGGTCGACTTCGTCGACATGCCGACGCTCGGCCTGATCATGATGATCGCCGGGATCGTCGGGCTCGTGGCGGGTATCGCGCTCGAGCTTGGCCGCGGCGACGGGCGCCGCGATCCACGCGGTCCCTACTGACAGACCCGGCATCGGGCTCGCGCGTTTGGCGGCGCTACTCGATCAACGCCGCGCGCAACGCGATGGCGATGGCGTGCACGCGACCGTCGGCCTCGAGCTTGGTGATCGCCCGGCGGGTGTCGGACTTCACGGTTTCGGCCGAGAGGCCGATGCGCTCCGCCACCTGGTCGGTGTGCAGCCCCTCGGCGAGCAGTTGGAGGATCTCGCGCTCACGCTCCGACAGAGGTGCGTCGGCAACGCTCTGGGTCATCAGCAGCGCGGGCGAGAGCGAGGGATCGACGAATGCCTGGCCGTCGTTGACCGCGCGGATCGCGCGCAGCAGATCCTCGGGTGGGGAGCCCTTCATCACGTAGCCGCGCGCGCCGGCGGCGATGGCGTCGGAGAGCAGGCGCTTGTCGCCGTAGGCGGAGAAGACCACTGTCGCCGTGTCCGGGTCCGCCTCGGAGATTCGCTTCAGCGTCGAGATCCCGTCGATGCCCGGTAGGCGGACGTCGACGATCACGACCTCGGGGTCGTGGCGGCGCATCGCGGGCAGGACGTCCTCGCCCGTCTCGACGCTCTCGACGAGCTCGATGTCCTGGCTGCCCTCGAGCAGGAGTGCGAGTCCCTGTCGCACCGCCGAATGGTCATCGACGGCCAAGCACCTGATCGCTTGTCCCATTGTCGGTCCATCGTAGACCCGCGCGCGCGTTCGCGCCAGCGCCCGGCCGTGCGGGTAGCCAATAGGATGTCCCGGCTCAGCGCAGCGCGGCCGCGGCATCCACGATGCCGTTGCCGTAGCTGGTGTCGAAGCCGGGGGCCCCGACGTCGCGTGCCGTCGCGGCCAGGTGGGCGGCGACGGCCTCCGGCTTCGGATTGCGCCCCAGCCGGCGGGTGGCGATCACCAGGGCGGCGACTCCCGCCACGTGGGGCGCGGCCATCGAGGTGCCCTCGTAGCCGCGGGGGAGCCCGAAGTCGCGCACGCTGCGCACGAAGGTCTGCTGGTAGATGAACGGCCCCGGCTGCGCGGGCCGGCAGACGGAGACGTCATAGGGGCTGGCGGAGCTCACGGCGTCGACGCCGCCGCCGGGAGCGGCGAGGTCGACGTCGGGGCCGCTGTTGGAGTACCCGGCCTGGCAGCCGCGGAAAGTCGTCGCCGCCACGCCGAGCACCGACGGGGCACGCGCCGGGAAGGCGACCTGGGGGTCGTTCTGGTTGCCGGCCGCCCCC
Organism: Thermoleophilaceae bacterium; assembly: GCA_050999535.1. Taxonomy (GTDB): domain Bacteria; phylum Actinomycetota; class Thermoleophilia; order Solirubrobacterales; family Thermoleophilaceae; genus JAAYBF01. The sequence goes on along the minus strand of JBPCPD010000083.1, from coordinate 5,042 downwards.
ACGACCAGGACCCCGCGGCTGCGCGCGTAGCGCAGGGCGGAGATCACGTCAGGGATCTGCGAGCGCTCCACGCCGGCGCCGAACTCGAGGCTGAGGTTGATCACGTCGACCCTGCGCCGGGCCGCGTAGCGGATGCCGCGCGAGATCGAGAAAGTGTCGCCGGCCCCGTCGGCGTCGAGCACGCGCACCGGCATGATCTTCGCCCGGTAGGCGATCCCAGCGGTCGCGATGCGGTTGCCGGTGCTCTGGGCGATCGTGCCCGCGACGTGGGTGCCGTGGCCGTTCTCGTCGTTGGGGTGGCCGTCGCCGGAGATGAAGTCGTAGCCGCGGGTGAAGCGGTTGAGGTCGGGTGCGCGCCGGAAGCCGCGATGGCGCTGGTATGCGACCCCGGTGTCGAGCACCGCGACCACGGCGCCACGGCCGCCCGGCGCTCCGCGCCGGCGGGCCAGCGACCAGGCGTCGGGCATGTTCAGCCCGACGGTGGGCGACGAGAGGTTCCACTGCCTTCGAAACGCGGGGTCCCTGGGCACGACGCGGCTGGCGCGCGCGACGTAGTTGGGCCGCGCCCGGAGCACGTCGGGGTCGCGCTGCAGCTCGGCGACCGTCTCGCGCACGCCCTCACCGTCCTCGATCTCGAGCCTGCGCGTGTCGGAGCCTCTCGGGGAGGCGGGCGCGGCACCGGCGGCACGGGCGGCGCGCCCCTGCGCGGGCGCCGCGGCACCGTCACGATAGGTGACGATGACCTCACCCGAGCGGTAGGGATCCGCGACCGCCGAGGGGACGGCGGCCACGAGCATCGACGCGGCAAGAGCCGCCGGAAGGAGGTGTGTGCGGTGCATGGTGGGCTACGGTCTGCAACCAGTGTACGAGTGCCGTAACACGGTCGAGGCAGGGAAGTTGCCACCGGCGAGTGCCTCGGCGCCAACCCCGGCCCCGATGCCGCCGCGACGCCGGTGAGCGCCCCGTTCTTCCCGCTTGACGAGTACTTCATGCGGCTGGCGCGGCGTGAGGCCGAGTGGGCCCCCGCGCACGATGACGTGCCCGTCGGCTGCGTGCTCGCCGCCGGCGGCGAGCTGCTCGCCGCGGCCCCGAACGAGCGCGAGCTGCGCGGCGATCCGACCGCCCACGCCGAGGTGCTCGCCCTGCGCGAGGCGGCGGTCAAGTCCGGGAGCTGGAGGCTCGACGGGGCGGTGCTCTACGTGACGCTCGAGCCGTGCGCGATGTGCGCCGGAGCGATCGTGCTCGCGCGCGTGCCGCGCGTGGTCTACGGCGCGACCGACCCCAAGGCGGGCGCGGCGGGAAGCGTGCTCGACGTGCTCCGCGAGCCGCGGCTCAACCATCGCCCCGCGGTCGCCGGGGGCCTGCTGGCAGACGAGTCCGCCGCGCTGCTGCGCGCGTTCTTCGCCGCGCGGCGCTGAGCGCGCTCAGGCGTAGCGGGCGGCCGTCGCGGCGGCGCTCGCGCCATAGCCGCCGCCGAACAGCGCCGCGTGGACCAGCAGCGGGAGCAGCTGCCACAGCCCGACGCGCTCGGCGTGGCCCTGCGCGAGCGGAAAGGCCTCCGCGTAGGCGTCGAAGCAGCGCTGCGAGGGGGCGCCGAAGAGGCGCAGCATCGCCAGGTCGACCTCGCGGTGCCCGCCATGCGCCGCCGGGTCGACCAGGTAGGGGACCCCGCGCGCGGACGGGAGCACGTTGCCGGTCCAGAGGTCACCGTGCAGCCGGGCCGGGGGCTCGGGCGGGCCCGCGAGCTCGGGCAGGCGCTCACAGACCCGCTCGACGGCCGCCAGGCCGGCCGCGTCGAGGCGTCCGGCATCGGCCGCGGTCCGTGCCGCGGGCAGCAGGCGCGCCTGGGCGTAGAGCTCGGTCCAGCTCGCCGCGGGGCCGCCGGGGAGCTCGAGCGGGCCGAGCACGAGCGGGTGCTCGGAGCCGAAGTGCGGCGCGCCGGCCGCATGGATCGCCGCGAGCCCGCGGCCGAGGGTCTCTTCGCCGTCACGCCCGAGCCTGCCGGCGTCGATCCACTCGAGCGCGAGCAGGCGCGGGCCGGGGGCGTCTGCGTCGTCGCGGTCGAGCACCGCGAGCACCTCGGGCACCGGCAGCCCACCGGCCTCGCCCAGCCAGGCCAGCCCGCGTGCCTCGGCCGCGTAGGAGCCCGGCAGCGCGTCGGCGCTCGTCTTGACGAAGGCATCCCGTCCGTCGGCGAGCTCGAGGCGCCAGGCGTCGTTGAGCCATCCGCCCGAGACCCGCTGGCCGCCGAGCACGGAGGTCGAGAGCGCGTCGCCGACGGCCGCGGCGAGCTCGGCGCCGACGCTCATAGGGCCCCGCGGTCGCGCAGCGCTTCCAGCAGGCCCGCGCAGGCGGGCGCGACGATCTCGACCACGTCGTCGAAGCCGCGCTCGCCGCCGCAGTACGGATCGGGCACGTCGAGCTCGCCCGCGGCGAGCGCCTCCGGATCGAACTCGCGCAGCAGCGCCACCTTCGCGCGCGCGTGCTCGTCGGGGGCGCCGCGCAACAGGTCGTCGCGGTTGTGGCGGTCCAGCGCCACCAGCAGGTCGAAGCGCTCGAAGTCGGAGGCCTGCACCTGTCGCGCGGCGCCGGTCAGCTCGATCCCGCGCGCCAGCGCGGCGCGCGCCGAGCGGGCGTCGGGCGGCTTGCCGACGTGCCAGGGCCCCGTTCCGGCGCTGTCGAGCTCGATCTCGCGCTCGAGGCCCTGCTCGCGCAGCAGGTGCGCCAGCACCCCCTCGGCGGTCGGCGAGCGGCAGATGTTGCCCAGGCAGACGAAGAGCACTCGCACGCCGGGCAGTCTGGCGCAGGGCGGGCATTGCCGCGACCCCGCGGCCGAGTAGCGTCGGCGATCAACGAGAGCAGCCGCGCTGAGCACCTCCGCCTCCACGATCCCCGTGCGCCTGGCCGTCAAGGAGGACGTCGCGCGCATGGCCGCCGCGCTCGCGGCCGCCTTCGACGGTGACGAGCCGCTGCGCTGGTTCGTGCCGGGCACCCGCCGCCGGTACGCGCTGCTGGAGCGCTACTTCCGCGCCCAGCTGCCGCTGTTCATGGCAAACGGCGAGGTCTGGACCAGCGACGACGTGCCGTGCAGCGCCGCCTGGGTGGCACCGGCGCGGTGGCCCTTCGGCACGCGCGATCAACTGCGCAGCACGCCGACGATGGTGCGGGTCTTCGGCCGCCGGCCGCTGCGGGCCGTGGCGGGCCTGCACGCGATCGAGCGCGGTCATCCGCACGAGGCGCACTGGTACCTCGACTCGATCGGAGTCGATCCCTCCGCCCACGGGCGTGGCGCCGGCTCGGCGCTGCTCGCGGCGATGGCGCGGCGCCTCGACGCCGAGGGCTCACCCGCCTACCTCAACGCGGGCTCGTCACGCAGTCGCGACCTCTACCTCCGCCACGGCTTCGATGTCCGCGAGGAGTTCCGGCTGCCCTTCGGCGGTCCGCCGCTGTGGCGCATGTGGCGCCCGGCGCGTGTCTGACGGGCCCCGCTTGCGGGCTGGGTGGCGGGGGCGACAGCTCGGCCAGCCGTCCACGAAGAGGTCGAGCTGAAGCTCGTCGCTCCCGGCGGCGGCATCGGCGTAGATCGCGGGCATCCGCGGGCGTTGCATCGCCTCGTCGCCGCCGAGCAGGTTCTGCACCGCGGCGGTTGCGATGATCGTGCGCGGCCAGAGGCAGTTGGCGGCGATGCCCGCCTCGGCCTCGTCGGCAGCGAGGCCGAGAGTGATCATCGTCATGCCCATCTTGGAGAGCGTGTAGGAAGCGTAACCGGCAAGCTACTTCGGGTCGGCCGACAGCGGTGGCGAGAGCGTGAGCACGTGCGCGTGGTCGGACTTCCGCAGGCGGGGCAGCGCCGCGCGCGTGAGCACGAAGGTGCCGCGCGCGTTGATCTGCTGCATCAGGTCGAAGCGCTTGGGCTCGAGCTCGCGCATCGGGGAGAGGTTGATCGCGCTGGCGTTGTTGACGACGATGTCGATCCCGCCGAAGCGCTGCACCGCCTGCGCGGCCGCGGCCTCGACCTGCGCGTCGTCGCGCACGTCGCCGAGGATCGCGAGCGCCTCGCCGCCGGCCTCCTCGATCTCCGCCGCGGCGGTGTGGACCGTGCCGGGAAGCTTGGGGTGGGGCTGGTCGGTCTTGGCCATGATCGCGACCTTCGCGCCCTCGGCGGCGACCTTCTTCGCGATCGCCAGGCCGATCCCGCGGCTGCCGCCGGACATGAGCACGACGCGGTCCTCGAGTGTCGCCATCGCTTGCCAGCCTGCCGCTCACGACGCCCGCCCCAGGCCGATCGAGGTTGAGGGCGGCGGCGGCTTGTGTAGCCTCTCGCGTCGCGTCCCTGACGCGCCTTCACGGAGGGGTGCCGGAGTGGTTGAACGGGGCGGTCTCGAAAACCGTTGTGGGCGTTAGCGTCCACCGTGGGTTCGAATCCCACCCCCTCCGCTACAGGCCGCTGTTCTCGCCTATCTGCAGGCCGTAAGCGGCCGCTGCTCGATGGCCGGGCAGCGGATCTTGTGCCGCCTGATACCGCCTGAGACCCCAGGAGCTTAGAAAGGGCTGGCGCACGGACTGGCGCACATGGGGTCCAGAGCCGGCGAGCGCACCGGCAACCTCTCGCTCTCGGTGCTCACCGGGCTGATCCGCTCGACCGCGGTCGATCTGCTGCGTGCGCTCGGGGCATCGGGCCCCGGAGGCCGGCTCGTGATCTCCAACCCGCAGCCGTTCGCGACCGGCGTCCTCGGCTGGCGGGCGGTGTTCCTCGACGACGAGGGAGCGCGCTGCATGATTCCCGAGTACGCCCACCTGCACGGCGACTACGTCGAGGCCCTCACCGCGGCGGGGCTGGTCGTGCGGCGCCTGCTCGAGCCGGGGCTGACGCGCCGGCAGGCGCGCGCCCGCGCAAAGGGCGACCACGCCGAGGCCTTCGAGGAGGCCCTGACCGGGGTCCCGGCCGTGATCGTGTGGGAGGCCGAGCGCGGGGGATGGGCGCGAGGATTCGGGCGCGACGGGCGACAGCCCCCCCCCGCCCCGGGTGGAGAAGGAACGGG
>JBPCPD010000079.1:0-16111 GCA_050999535.1 Thermoleophilaceae bacterium | reverse complement strand
GGCCTCGACCGCGTGGATCGCGAGCGCGGAGCCGAGCAGGTCCGGGTCGGCGCGAGCGCCGCGTCGCGCGCCAGCTTAATCCGCGCCCAACCTAAGGTGGGCGGCCCGATCCGCGCCAGCGCGCCTGGCATAGTCCTTCGGCGTGCCCGCTCCCGCCATCGAGGTCGCCGACCTGCACAAGCACTACGGTGGCCTGGAGGCCGTCCGCGGGCTGAGCTTCACGGTGGCGCGCGGCGAGGTGTTCGGCCTGCTCGGACCCAACGGCGCGGGCAAGACGACGACCGTCGAGATCCTCGAGGGTCACCGCTCGCGCAGCTCGGGCGACGTGCGCGTGCTCGGCCACGATCCCGCCGCGCGCGAGCGCGGTCTCGCCCAGCGGTTGGGGATCGTCCTGCAGAGCGCGGGGTTCTACCCGCGCCTGAGCGTGCGCGAGGCGATCACGCACGCCGCGAAGGCCTACCCGCGCCCGCGTGCGGTCGACGAGACGATCGCGCTGGTCGGGCTCGAGGATCGCGCCGACGAGCGCTCGGAGCGGCTCTCGGGCGGTCAACGGCGCCGCCTTGACCTGGCGCTGGCGCTGGTCGGAGACCCCGAGCTGGTCTTCCTCGACGAGCCCACGACGGGCTTCGACCCGGCCGCGCGACGGACCGCCTGGGGCGTCGTGCGCTCGCTGCGCGACCTCGACAAGACCGTCCTGCTGACGACTCACTACCTCGACGAGGCCCAGGCGCTCGCCGACCGCGTCGCGATCGTCAAGGACGGCCGCCTGATCGCCGAGGGCCGGCCCTCTGAGCTCGGCGCCGGCAGCGGCGGGTACCGGGTCTCCTACGACTCCGACGCCGGGCGCGTCGAGCACCAGACCGAGGACCCGACCGATCTGCTCCACCGCCCCACCGGCGACGCGCTCGCCCACGGCGAGCGCCTGCGCGGGCTCGCGGTCGCGCGGCCGACGCTCGAAGAGGTCTACCTCGAGCTCACCGACGCCGAGGAGCAGCCATGAAGCCGCTGGAGCTCGCCTGGGAGCAGTACCGCCTCGAGCGCAAGCTCTTCTGGCGCAACCCCAGCGCCGCCTTCTTCAGCTTCATCCTGCCGCTCTCGCTGCTGCTGCTGGTGGCCTCGGTCTTCGCCTCCGAGCCGGACGAGCTCGATGTCCTGATCCCGGGCGTCGCGGGCATGAGCGTCATGGCCACGACCTTCAACGCGCTGGCGCTGAACGTCACCTTCCGACGCGAGCAGGGAATCCTCAAGCGCGTCCGCGGCACGCCGATGCCGGCCGTGTCCTACTTCGCGGGGTCGCTGGGCAACGCGGTCGCAAACGCGCTCGTACAGGTCGCACTGGTCGTGGTGATCGGCCACCTGCTCTACGACGTCTCCTGGCCGCGCGACTGGCTCGCGCTGATCGTCTTCTCGGTCGCGGGCGTGGTGACCTTCGGCGCGCTGGGCGTCGCGCTCGCGCACGCGATCCCCAACTACGACTCGGCGGCGGCCTACGTCAACGCGCTGTTCCTTCCGGCGATCCTGATCTCGGGCGTCTTCTATTCGACCGACGCGCTGCCGGCCGTGCTCGACGCCGTCGCGCGAGCGCTGCCGCTCGAGCACGTCATCGACGGGCTGTCGGGCGCGATCGTGACCGGCACCGGGATCGGGGGTAACCTCGACGACCTCGCCGTGATCGCGCTCTGGGCAGCGGCGGGGCTCGTGCTCGCCGTGCGCGGCTTCCGCTGGGAGTGAAGCTCGCCTCTCAGCTCTTATAGAGGGTGCGGTTGAGCTCAGAGGCGCAGCGACTGTCCGTGCCGGCGCAGCCAGCGCTCTTGCTCGCGGCAGTCCGGCGAGCGCGAGCGCAGCAGCGCCCAGAAGCGCGGCGAGTGGTCAGGGACCTCGAGATGGGCGACCTCGTGCTCGACGACGTAGTCGAGCACTGCGGCCGGGGCCAGCAGCAGACGCCAGTTGAAGCTCATGCCGCCGCCGGACGAGCAGCTCGCCCAGCGCGTGCGCTGACCGCGAATCTGCAGCCCGGAGTAGGAGCTCCCGGCGCGCAGCACCGCCGCGTCGAGCCGCGGCGTGACCTCCAGCCGCGCGCGCCGGCGATACCAGCGCTCGAGCGCGTCGCGCACCGCGTCCGGCCCCGTGGCGGCGACGGCGACGCGGAGCTCCGAACCGCTCCGCGAGACGTGCGAGCGCGTTCGCGCGGGCTCGACCGCGGTGCGCAGAGTCAGCCGCTCGCCCAGGTAGGGCAGCTCGCCGCCGTCGGTCAGCCGTGGGCGCGCGTGCTCGGCCTCGGCCTCGCGCATGCGGCGCAGGGTGCGCTCGATCCATGGGCGCCTCTCGGCGACGAACGGCTCGACCTCGCGCAGCGACAGACGGCGCGGCACCACGACCTCGACCCCGTCGCCGGAGACGTGGATGCGCGCGCGGCGGGCGCGGTCGGAGCGGCGCACGGTGTATGGGGTCCCGGGCACCGGCCCAACGATAGGAGCGCGACCGGTCGCTCGGGCGGACAGGCTGCCGCCCAAGTGGGTGAGCATGAGGCCGGGAACGCCTACAGGATTCCCGGCACGCTGCCGCCGTCGACCGACCAGGCGGCGCCGGCGACGTTGGACGCGAGCGCCGAGCAGAGCACGACCACGATGCCCGCGATCTCCTGCTCGGTGGCGTAGCGCCCGAGCGGAACCTTCGCGCGCGCGGCGTCCAGCACCTCGTCGCGCGAGACCCCCTTGGCCTCAGCGGTCTGATCGGCGAGGCCGCCCTCGTCGAGCCACAGCCCCGTCTCCACCGGCCCGGGCGCGATCGCATTGACGAGCACCCCATCGGCCGCGTAGGCATCGGCGAAGCAGCGCGAGAGCGAGAGCTGCGCGGCCTTGGTGACCGAGTAGGCGGCGTTCGACAGCGATGGACGCTTGCCCGAGGACGAGCAGACGTTGACGATCCGCCCGCCGCCGCGCCGCGCCATCCCCGGCGCCGCCGCGCGCATGAGGCGCATCGGGCCCACCACGTTCAGCTCCCACTGGGCCTGCCAGTCCTCGTCGGTGAGCTGCTCCAGTGCGCGGACCGCGCTCGTCCCGGCATTGTTGACGAGCACGTCCGCGGCGCCGAAGCGCCGCTCGCACTCGACCACGATCCGCTCGCCGGCGTCCGGGGCGGTCACGTCGGCCGTGAAGCCCGCGGCCTGCCCGCCGGCCTCGCCACAGTCGGCGGCGGCCGTCTCGAGCGCGCCCGCCGAGCGCCCGACCAGCAGTACCGCGGCGCCCTCCGCGGCGAGCATGCGCGCGCTCGCCAGGCCGATCCCGCGGCTCGCGCCGGTGACGCTCGCGGCCTTGCCCGCGAGCCCGAGGTCCATGCCTCCATGATGCCGGACCGTGAGCGTGGATAGGGTGACGCGGTGATCATCGCGCTGCTGGCGAACCCCGGCTCGGGCACAGGGGGCGCGCCGAACACCGAGCGCACGCTGGTCGAGCTGGGCGCCCAGGTGCGCAGCGCCGGCAGCGAGGACGAGCTCGCAAGCGCCGCGGAGGGCGCCGATCGCATCGCCGTCGCCGGCGGCGACGGCAGCGTGGGCCCGGCCGCCGCGGTCGCGGCGAGCCTCGGCCTCCCGCTCGCGGTGATGCCGTGCGGAACAGCGAACGACTTCGTGCGCGCGATGAAGCTGCCGCGCGACGTCGACGCGGCCTGCGAGCTCGCCTTCGCGGGGCAGCGACTGCGCCGGCTCGAGCTCTGCCGCATGGACGGCCGGCCGTTCGTCAACGTCGCCAACGGCGGGCTCGCCGCCGCCGCCGCACGCCACGCCATGCCACTCAAGCGGCGCCTGGGCCACGCGGCCTACAAGGTCGGAGCCGCTCGCGCCGGGCTCTTCGAGCCCGCGTTCTAGTGCGTGGTCGACTGCGAAGGCAGGCGGGTCTTCGACGACACCGCGTGGCAGGTGACGATCTCCAGCTCGGGGGCCTTCGGCGCCGGCTCGGAGATCGGCCCGGCCAACTCGACCGACGGCGTGCTCGACGTCGCGATCGTGCCCGGCGGGCCCCGCGCGCGCCTGATCCAGCGAGCCTGGGGCATGCGTTCGGGGAGGCTCACCGACCAGAACGACGTGATCCATGCGCGCGCGCGGACCGTCCACGTCGAGGGCGAGCTCGATTACAACGTCGACGGCGAGATCGTCCATGGGAGCTCGGTCGGCTTCACCGTCGAGCCGAGCGCGTTCGCGCTGGTCTGCGGCTGACGCGCTGAGCGGGAAGACTGCGCCCACGATCGCGACATCGGCCTCTCGACCTGGCGCAACACCGCTCGCCCGCGGGGATCGCCGAGCGGCCCCGACGGACGCTCGACGACCGCTACCCTCCCTCGACCGATGGCTTCTAACGCGCAGAGCTCGCGCGAGGAGCAGCGCAGCCTTTCGGTTCGCACGCTGGCGATCGCCAGCGTCGCATCGGCCGTCGCGGCCCTGCTCACCTCGCTCTTCTGGACCCGTGGCACGCCGATCGCCGCGGCGATCACGCCCGTCATCGTCGCCCTGGTCAGCGAGCTTCTCCACCGCCCGGCCGAGGTCATCTCGCAGCGCTTCACCACCGAGACCGATGCGCTGCCCGAGGCCGCCGGCGCCGGGCCCCCGCCCCCGCGGCAGGCGCGGGAGGGCGAACCCGCTCGCGACGACGCCGAGACCGCCGTCGAGGAGGGGCCCGCCGCCACGGCGGCTCTGCGCCAGGCGACCCGCGAGCGCGCCGCCGCGGCTCAGACCAGACAGGACGCAGGCAACGGCGGCCGCCCGCCGAGGTCGAAGACGGGCGAGGTACCGCCCGGCGTCCGCGTCTACGGCTCCGGCTCCGCGAAGCGGTCGCTGCCGTGGAAGCCGATCGCGCTGACCGCGGCGCTGGCGTTCGTGATCGGCGCGGGCATCCTCACTCTGCCGGAGCTGATCGCGGGCCAGTCGCTGGGTGGGGGCGACCGCGGCACGACCTACTTCGGCGGCGGGTCGCGGGCCGACCGCGACCGCGACCGCGGCGGCGGGGCCGACGAGAAGGAGCCTGCCCCCAAGCCCGAGCAGGACCCGGAGGCCGCCCCCCCGGATCGGCCCGATCCCGATCCCCAGCAGTCACCGGCGCCGGACGCCAAGACGCGCACCGCGCCAGAGCCCAAGACGACGACCACGCCGCCCGAGGCCGTCCAGGAGACGGCCCCGCAGCCGACGACGCCCACCGCGCCGGCGCGCCCGCAGCAGCCGCAGGCGCCCTAGCCTGGTACTTGCCGCGGATAAACTCTCGCGCGGCAAGCAGACAGGAGCCCGGGTCAGGACTCCGAGTGCTCGCCGCCGGACTGCTCGTCCTCGGGCGTGCGCCCGTCGTGGCCGACGTAGCCGCCCTTGGCGCCGACGATCACGTAGAGCGCCTCGCCCTCGCCGACGTTGCGCACCCGGCGGTGAGTGGGCGCGGCGACGCGCGCGAGCCCACCCGCGTCGAGCACATGACGCGATCCGTCGCCGAACTCGAGCTCGACCGTGCCGCGGTGGACGAAGTAGAGCTCCTCCTGCTCGTCGTGAAAGTGGAAGCCCGTGTCGTAGCCCTCCGGGATCACGACCGCGTTGACGCCGAGCTCCTCGACGTCGAGCTCGCGGCGGATCTTGCGAAAGCCGGGCCCGTCGCCCATCGCGTCGACGTGCCCGACGGCGAAACCCTCACCGGCGACGGTCTCGCGCGTCTGCCCGGTTCGCGCGCGATCGCGCTGGTCCGCGGCCTCGCGCTGCTCGGCCTCCTCGGCCGGATCCGAGATCGCGCCGGGGACGCTTTCGTCGTCCTGCTTGCGCTCCCAGTCGCTGCGCGTGCGCTCGATGTCCTCGGCGACCTTGTCGCTCTGCCGAGCGAGGTCGTCGGCGGTGTGCTCTGCCTGGTCGGCGAGCCGGTCCGGGTCGTCGCTCTTGTCGTCGCTCATAGCGCTACCAGCCTACCTCGCCGCGCCAAGGGACCTCCGTGGCATGGGCTAACCGCCAGAGGCCTCCGCGCTGCGCATGCCGCGCACGGCCCATGCGCCGAAGGCCACCAGCATGCCGGCTGCGGCGAGGAACGCCAAGCCGGCGTCGGCCTCGCTCCCCGAGATGAACCCGCGCAGGGCCTCGAGCACCGGCGTGATCGGATTGACGTGCGCGACGGCCTTGACCCAGCCCGTCAGCAGCCCGCTCGGCACGTAGACGGGGGCGATGAACAGCACCAGGAACGTCGGGAACTGCATCAGCGGCCCGGCCTGGATCGAGCGGAAGCGCAGCGCGATGCCGCTGGCCCACCCGAGCGCGGCGACGTTCATGATCGCCGCGAGGCCGTAGAGGCCGAGCAGGTCGATCGGGCCGCCGCCGACCTGCATCCCGACCGCGAGCGCGATCGCGGTCAGGATCACCCAGATCGCGACCGTGCGCACGAGCGCCGAGACCGCGTAGCCGAGCAGGATGCCGAGCCGATTGGGCGCCGCGAGCATCATCCGGCGGCCGAAGCCAGACTCGAAGTCGCGCGCGATCGCAAAGCCGGTGAACACCCCGCCGAAGACCGACGCCTGCAGCAGCACGAACGTGAACTGGAACGCCGTATAGCCACCTTCGAAGTCGAACCCGGGCGCGCCGCTGATGCTCGACAGCCCGCCCGCGAAGGCGGTGAAGAAGAACAGCGGGAACAGCAGCGCGGGCACGAACAGCGCCGGATTGGTGAAGAAGTTGTGCAGGTTGCGCCAGGCGACCGCGCCCGCGACGCCGCACAGCCTCATGTGGTTCCCCGCAGCCGAGGAGCGCAGCCCGATCGTCCGCGGGAGGAGCACAGCCGGATCGTGGATCCGTCGAACACCGCACCGATGACCTCATCGGGCGAGCACCGCAGGTTCCACTTCACGTGCGCACCAGGCGCGCGCGCATGCTGGTCACGGCCAGCGTGAGGAAGACGGCGGCGATCCCCAGCGCGCAGCCGAAAGCGAGCGCGAGCGCCTCGGCGTCGTAGCCGACGATGAACAGCGAGCGGATGCCCTCGAGCAGGTAGCTGACCGGGTTGTAGGTCGCGATCGCGCGGAACCAGTCGGCCTCGATCAGCTCGCGCGGGAGCACCATCGAGGACAGGAACAGAAAGACGAAGAAGACGGGGAACAGGCCCTGGACGGCCTCGCCGGTGCCCAGGCGGAAGGCGGCGAACAGGCCGATGCAGCCGAAGCCGAACGCGATCGTCAGCGACAGCGCCATCAGCACCAGCGCCCCACCGACTCCGGCCTCGAGCGTCGCACCCGCGGCGAGACCGACCGCGAGGTAGGTGACCGACTGGAGCACGCCGAGCGCGAGCACGCCCGCGAGCTGGCCGGCCACCAGCGCGAAGCCGCTCATCGGGGTCAGCGCGAGGCGGTCGAGGAAGCCCGTCTCGATGTCGCGCGCGAGGTCCGAGCCCGCGTTGGTGATCCCGATGAGCGCCGCCTGGATGAACGGCACCGCCAGCACGAAGGTCACGTAGGAGTCGGTCGGGAAGCCCGGCAGCCCGGTCGCCGCGTCGAGGCCCGCCGAGTTGATTGCGAACAGGAACAGCGGGAAGATCAGCGAGGGCACGAGCTGTGCGGGCTGGCGCAGGGTGCGCACGACCGAGCGGCGCGCCATCGCCGCGATCTGCACGCGCACGTCCGAGCTCATGCCGGCGCGCGCGCGGGATGCTCGGCGGGCGCGGCGCCGTCGGACGCCGCCTCGGCGCCGCCCTCCTCGGCGTCGGCCTCGTCTTCGCGCGCGCCCTCGAGCTTGCGGCCGGTCTTGGCGAGGAAGACGTCATTGAGGCTCGGCGCGTGCAGCTGCAGGCTCGCGACCGCGATCGACTCGGAGTCGAGCGCGCGCACGACGTCGGCGAGCCCGGTCGCGCCGCCACGCAGGCGCACCGAGATGGCGGCCCCCTCGCGCCGCGGTGGCTCCTCGCCCGAGCTCAAGCGCGCGAGCACGCGCTCGACATCGTCGGCGCGGGCCGGATCGGCGGGGATCGCCTCGACGCTCGGCTCGCCGATCTCGGCCTTGAGCGCCTCGGGGGTGCCCTCCGCGACGATCCGGCCGTGGTCGATGATCCCGACGCGGCGCGCGAGCGCGTCCGCCTCCTCGAGGTACTGGGTGGTCAGGAAGACGGTGACGCCCTCCTCGCGCGCGAGGCGGCGCACCTCCTCCCAGAGCGGGCTGCGGCTCTGGGGGTCGAGCCCGGTCGTCGGCTCGTCGAGGAAGAGGATCCGCGGACCGTGCACGAGCGCAAGGCCGAGATCGAGCCGGCGCTTCATGCCACCCGAGTACTCGCCCACCTTGCGGTCGGCGGCGTCGAAGAGCCCGACGCGCTCGAGCAGCGCCTCGCCGCGCCGGCGGCGGTCGGCCTTGCCCAGGCCGTGGAGCGCGGTCTGCAGGCGCATGTGCTCGCGCGCGGTCAGGAAGGGATCGAGCGCGGCCTCCTGCAGCGCCGCGCCGATCTGCTCGCGCACCCGCGGTCCGTCGGTCGCGACCTCCCAGCCCGCGACGCGCGCGCTGCCCGAGGTGGGTGGCAGGAGCGTGGTGAGCATGTGCACGGTCGTGGACTTCCCGGCGCCGTTGGGCCCGAGAAAGCCGTAGATCTCGCCCGCCTCGACGTGCAGGTCGACGCCGTCGACCGCGCGCGGGCCCTTCCTGTACTGCTTGACGAGGCCCTCGACCTCGATGCTGGCGACATGGTCAGTCATCGGGCCAACGCTACAGATGCTGATCGAGCTCGAGCCCGGGGTCGAGGTGCCGATGCGCACGCGCGCGGAGTGCACGGGCTGCGACGCATCGAGCGTCACCGGCATCGTCGACCGCATGGAGGCCCGCGAGCTGATCGAGCGCCGCGACCGCCCGGGCGATCGCCGCGTCAAGCTGATCGCCCTCACCGCCGCCGGCTCACGGATGCGCGAGCAGGTGCGCGAGCGATTCTCGCGCCCGCCCGAGGCCGTCAAGCGCCTGCCCGAGGAGGACCTGATCGTGCTGCGCGACCTGATGCGCAAGGCCGTGGACGGGGACTGAGGCTGGTTCTCAGCGACGGAGCGGCATGGGGCGTAAAGCTGCATGGCGGCCCCTGCGGACGTCGCCGGTCTCGTCTTCGAGCCACTTGCGCAGCAGAAGGGACACCCACGAGCGGAAGGGGCGCCAGGCGTCGGCGACCTCTCTCAGCTCGTCGATGCCCGCCTCGTCGGGGAGGCCTTAGATAGGGTCGAGCGCAACATCGCCGCCGCGCTGTCCGGCGACGGCCCCGCGAGGCTCGCCACGCTGCTGCACGCAGTCACCGATGTGCTGGATACATCTCACAGCCGGGATGCAACGCCTGAGGAAACCGTCGGCGCATCTCCGCCGACCGCCCCGTTCAACCGCTCGCCGCCCGCCCCGCCGTGATGCTCGCCGCGGTCTGGAGCAGGTCGACGCCGCGGTAGTCCGGCTCGGGCACCGTCGCCAGCAGCGCCCGCTCGCGACGCCCGACCCACGCGGTGCGCAGCCCGGCGCGCGCGGCGCCCATCACGTCCCACCAGTGTGCCGCGACCAGCACGATCTCGTCCGCCACGGCGCCCGTGCGCTGCACGCCGTGAGCGTAGACGCGCGGGTCGGGCTTGTAGGCCTGCACCTCGTCGGAGCCGAGGATCAGCTCGAAGCGGTCACGCAGACCGGCCGCCGCGAGCGCTTCCTCGCCGACTTCGACCGCGCTGTTGGTGAGCACGCCGAGCCGCAGCCCCGCGGCGAGCAGGGCGTCGATCGCCAGCGGGGCCTCCGGGAAGGCCGGCATCGTCGCGGATTGGGCGAGCGCCGCGTCGATCCCGCCGCCGTCGAGCGCATCGAGCTCGGCGCGGCGCTCGAGCGCCGCGCGCAGGTAATCGGTCAACGGCCGGTAGGTCCCCGCGAGAGTGCCCGCCATCGCCTGCCACACCGCGTCGTCGAGCACCTGCGTGCCGAGCCGCGCGGGGGCACCGAGCGGGTCGGCCATCACGCCGGGGTCGAGCAGCGTGCCGTTGAGGTCGAACAGCACCCAAGTGGGCGTCACGGAGCGCTCCTCACGCCGCAACCGCCGCCCGGCGCAGGCGGTGGACCGTGACCCGCGGATCGGTCCTGCTGGAAAGCTCGCTGCGCTCCCACCCCACCGCGACCGCGTCGAAGAAGCCCTCGGCGCTCGCCCGCTGGGGATCGGCGAGAATCACCTCGCGTGTCAGGCGCGGCAGCAGCCGCGACAGCGTCTCGCCCTTGCGGATCTCGTAGAGCACGTCGGCAGCGACCACGAGGTCGAACGGCGCGGCGGCGAGCAGCTCGGCGGGCTCGTCCCAGTCGGCGACGATCGTCGCGAGCGCGACCTCGTTGCGGGCGGCGTTGTCGACCAGGTTGCCGATCGCCAGCTCCGACCAATCGGATGCGGTGACCCGGGCGCCCGCGCGCGCAGCGACGATGCTTGCGAGCCCCAAGCCGCAGCCGAGCTCGAGCATCCGCGCGCCGCGCCACTGGCGCGCGGCGAGCACCTCAGCGAGGTCCCGCGCGCTGGGCCACACCTGCGCCCAGTAGGGCAGCAGGTGCTCGCGGTCGAAGGCCTCCTCGGTCAGCATCGCGTCGTAGTCGCGCGGGCGCAGGAGCGCGACCTCCTGCCCGGCGACGGCGACCACCTCCTCGACGACGTCGACGCTTGCGGGCATTGCGAGGGGGGTTACCCCATTCGACCCGTTCTACTCAGAGCAACTCGGCTCCCGCGGGACCCTGGCGGCGCCCGCGGCGCGGACCGCGGCGTCAGCGCCGGGTGGCTTGCGTGAGAGCGTCCGCGACCTGCTCGAGGGCGCCATTGATCCCGCGCACGTCGGACGAGATCGGCTCCACCTGCGAGTCGATCGCCTTCACGCCGATCGTGATCAGCTTGAGCGAAGACAGCGCTTTCTGCAGCGTCGCGGCAATCGCGATCAGGTAGCCAGCGAGTACGACCACCAAGAGAAGGACCTCGATGACGGTCAAGATTATTAGAACAGTATCCACCGTTGTTACTCCTATCCCCGCCTCAGCGGTGGTGCTCGAGCTCTTCAACCAGCTCGGCGCCGCGTTCGCGCGTGCTTTTCAGTAAGAAAGTCCCGATTGTGTTGTGCTCGACGCGCCTGCCCGCCTCCCAAGCCTCGAGCACGCTCGCCTCGACCTTGAGCACCGTCCTGCGCAGCATCTCAAGCAATACCCCGACGACGATGACGACCACCACTCCGGCGACGAGCGTGAGCAACCAAGCGGTCTGGTTGGCCGTGAGCGCGATTACCGTGGTCATGGTTTCCCTCCGCTGATGCGTCCCGCTTGCGACGAGCCGGAACGTGGTCCCGCCTGTTCTCTCTCGGCGGGGGGCCCCGCGCCCTGAATCTTCCGCAGGTACTCGAGGGCCAGCGGCGGGATCTGGTTAGACAAGTCGCGGGTCCGCCTGAGTTCGTCGACGCCCTTGATCCCGTTGCTCAGAAACGGGGCGACCTCTGGGGCTTCGCTGGCGTGCTGGGAGATCTCCCGCACGGGTCTCAGCACGGCCCTGAGCAGCACTATCACCACGCCAAGCACGACCAAACCCACGATAAGGGCCAGAATCGCGAGTATCGCGCCCCCGATGCCGATCGCCAGCAGACTCAATTTTCTCTCCGTGTCCAGTGTTGGGCTTGGGCCGGCCGTGGGCCTGGGGTCCTCATCCCTGGACCGATACCAACATTGGGGGCGGGAGCGGCGCCTCCGCCCCGAGCGCGGCGAAGGCCGTTGGTGATCCTGCGCACCGCGACGTGCGTGAGACCCACGTCACGGAGCGCTCTGGTCTTCCCGCTGACTCCGTCGAGGCCGGCGACGATCTCGCGCGCCTCGCTGTCGATCTTGCGGGCGACGCTGGTGATCAGCAGGACGAGCACGGCCACCACGACCACGACTGCCGCAAAGGCGAGCCAGCCCACGGTCCACCAACCCGATAGAGCGACCACGAACATGGCTATCGCTCCGTCCCGCCGCGGATGGAGCTCCCGCCAAAGCGCTGGAGCGCCTGCCACCCACTTGGATCGATCCCCCGAAACATCGGCGCAATGTGTATCACAGTCTCTTTACCTTGCGCTCCGACCCCGCTCCCACCGGCCCATCCGCGGGCGCTCAGAATGGACGATCGCCCGCTCGCGAGGCCGCTCAGGCGACGACGCGCAGGTGCCGGAACGGGCGCCCGCGCAGGTCGCGCACGACGGCGTCGACGAGCCGCTCCTCGTCGCGCACCCGGCCGTCGGTGACCGCCCCGATCACGCTGCGCTTGCGCTCGAGCAGCTCAGCCATCGTCTCGTCGATCGTGTCCGGCGCGAGCAGGTACCAGGCGTTGACCGCGCTGTCCTGGCCGATCCGGTGCAGGCGGTCCTCGGCCTGGTCGTGGCGCGCGGGCGTCCAGTCGAGCTCGAGGAAGGCGACGTTGCTCGCCCGCGTCAGCGTCAGCCCCTGCGAGGCGGCCTTCATCGAGCAGACGATCAGCTGCGGCCCGTCCTGCGACTGGAAGGCGTCGACCGCGGCTTGGCGCTTGACCGAGGAGTCGGCGCCGAGGATGCGGGCAGCGCTCGGGAAGCGCTCGAGCACGGCGCGCTGGGTCGCGATGTGCTCGGCGAAGACCACCAGCGGCTCGCCGGACTCGAGGAAGTCGCCGATCCACGCGAGCGCAGTCGGCAGCTTCCCGGCGGCGGCGAGCTGGCGCAGCTGGTTGAGGCGCACGAGCTGCTCGGCGCGCAGCGCCGCGGCGACCTTGGCGTCGATCGAGCGCAGGTCGAGCGGCTGCGACTGCAGCCAGGCGATGACGTCGGACTCGGCGAGCCGGTAGTCGTGCTCGTTGGAGAGCAGCACCGGCACGGTCTCGTGGCGCTTGGCGGGCAGCTGGGGCAGAACCTGGGCCTTGGTCCGGCGCACGTAACACGTGGCGCGCAGGTTCCAGTGCAGCCGGTCATCGCTGGCGGCGGCCTTGAACCGCCGCGTCAGCCGCGCGCCGCTGCCGAACTCGCGCAGGCGGCCGAGCACGCGCAGCTGGGAGACCAGCTCCTCAGGGCGGTTGAGGATCGGCGTGCCGGTCAGCGCGAACTTGAGCGCGTCCGGTGGCAGCCCGGCCGCGAGGGCGAGCGCCGCCTTGGTCCGCCGTGCGCGCGCGTTCTTGACGTAGTGCGACTCGTCGAGGATCAGCGCCTGGGGGCCGCGCGCGGCAAGCCGAGCGGCGTGGACGTCGAGGATGTCGTAGTTGAGCACGACGATCTCGGCCTCGCGGGCGCCGTGGTCCCAGGCCGACTCACCGCGACCGCCCAGCACCGCCGCGCTGCGCTCGGGCAGCCAGCGATTGGCCTCGCGCTGCCAGATCAGCTTCATCGAAGCCGGGCACACCACCACCGCGGGAAATGCCTCGTCGGCCTCGAGCGCGGCGAGCGCCTGGATCGTCTTGCCCAGGCCCTGCTCGTCGGCGATGAAGGTCCGCCGCCGCTCGAGCGCGTAGCGCACGCCCGCGCGCTGGAAGGGGTGCAGCTCACCGCCGAGCGTGAGATCCTCGAGCTCCGCGTCCTCGGCGTAGGAGAGCGCGACCGTAGCCGCGGCGCGGTCGTGCTCGACGCGCAGCTCGGCGATCAGCGACAGGGCGCGATCGTCGACCTCGACTCGCGGATGCCCGGCGACGAAGGCCTCGAGCTCCTCGGCCAGGGCGGGATCGCCCGGGACCGCCACGCCCCAGCGGGCGGCGCGGTTGAAGCGACGCCCGGCGCGCTCGACCGACCGCGCCTCGGAGAGGCGCTTGAACTCCCGTGCCGGCGCCGAGTCCCAGATCGTCGCGACGACGAGCTGGGGCTCGCCGTCGTCGCCGACTTCGAGCGCGAGCTCGGCCCCCGGAGGCGTGAGGCCCGCCTGCAGCTCCCCGGCGCAGCGGCGCGCGGGGTCGTCGAGCACGGTTCCCTCGAGCTGCCCGAGGCGCGCGGCGTTGTCGGCGGTGAAGTCGAGCAGCAGCCGGTCGTCACCGATCGCCTCACCGGCGGGCAGCGCGTCCGGAGCCGCTCCCGCGAGCGTGCGCAGCAGGAACGCGCCGGAGCCCTCGTGCACGGTGACCGATACCAGGGCACGCCAGCGGTCGGCGTCGGTCAGCCACGAGCGAACGCCCGCGGTGGGCTCGAGTGCAGGGAACCCTGCCAGCAGCTCGGCCACCGGCCGCGCCGCGCGCGGATCTGCGGGGACGCGCCAGTTGCGCCGGCGCCAATCGAACCACCGGCCCGGGAGCCGCTTGACCGCTGCATTGAGCTCCGCGTCGAAGGGAAACGAGAAGACCAGCTCCTGCTCGCGAGGATCGTCGGTGCGCAGCCAGACCTCGCCCCCTGACGGCGCCGGCTGGTGTGCCTCAGGAGTCGACATCCAACGGCCCAGCCTACCGGTCTCTCCTGTCAGTACCGACCGGTTCGGCGCCCTCAGCCACGGTCGCGGGGCTCGACGCTCGTCTCGGTCACCCCGGCGCGGATCGCCTCGAGCTGGGCGGCGAAGGCGAGGCCGAGAAACAGGGCGACCGCGGTGAGAAAGCTCCACAGCAGCACCCCGATCGTCCCGGCGAGCGGGCCGTAGGTCGCGCCGAAGGATTCCGTCGCCTTGACGTAGACGACGAAGATGCCCATAAAGATCAACCACAGCACGGTCGAGACGCCGGCGCCGAAGGCGAGCCAGCTCCACTCGGGCTGGTTCCTGCTCGGCGAGACCTCGAACAGCAGCCCGATCGAGCCGACCGCGAACGCCAGCCCGAGCGGCCAGCGGGCGATCGCCCAGACGACGTCGAAGGTCGCCCCGCCGCCGATCGCCTCGCGTATGGCGGCGCCGCCGACGAGCAGCACGGCCGAGAGCAGGCCGAGCAGGCCGGCCGAGATCGTGAGGATCAGGGCGGTGAGGTACTTGAACGGCGTGGGGCGGTCGCGCTCGATGCCGTAGATGCGGTTGGCGCCGCGCTGGACCTGGGCCATCGCGGTCGTGCCCGCGAGCAGCGCCGCGATCCCCCCGGCGGTCAGCGCCGTCTCGCCCGACTCGCGCGCGGCGCTGGACGACCCCTGCTTGAGCGCCTCGGTGAGGATGTCGCCGACCGCGCCCGGGGCGAGCGCATTGATCGTGTCCTGCACGACGCGCCGGAAGGTCTCCTGCTCGAGGGCGGAGGCGAGCCCGACGACCGCGATCAGCGCCGGCAGCAGCGCGAGCGTGAGCTGGAAGGCGAGTGCGCGCGAGTGACTGAAGCCGTCGGCGGCGCGAAACCGCTGAAAGGAGTCAAGCGCGAGCCGGCGGCGCCCGGTCTCGCGCAGCTTCTCGATCGCGTCATCGCCCTCGAGCTCGCCGCGGGTCTGAGGAACGGTGGTCGAGGTGGTCATGCGAGCGGCACGGGAGGCGCCAGCCTATCTGCGGATGCTAGCTCCACCAGTCCGACACGACCGTCCCGTCCTTCATCCCCCGCGGCCCGAAGGCGATGATCTCGATCCCGTCCGGGCC
This sequence comes from Thermoleophilaceae bacterium, assembly GCA_050999535.1. Lineage (GTDB taxonomy): Bacteria > Actinomycetota > Thermoleophilia > Solirubrobacterales > Thermoleophilaceae > JAAYBF01. The sequence continues at coordinate 648 of JBPCPD010000079.1, read as the reverse complement.
GGCCTCGAACGCCCGCGTGACCTCCGGCGGCACCCGCACCGCATCCCACGGCGCGAGCTCGACGATCTCCCCATCGAGCTTGATGCGCCCGCCGCCGGAGAGCACCACGTAGAGCTCCTCGTGCTCGCCGTGATGGTGGGCGAAGGGCTGGCGCACGCCGGGCGCGAGGCGCTGGTAGCTGAGCCCGGTCTGCTCGGCGCCGAGGTCCTCGCTCGCGAAGCGCGCCTCGACGTCGGGCGAGTGGCCGAAGTCGACGGCCTGGTCCCTGACCTGCTTGAGGTTGATCAGCGTGTGTCCGGCCATGGCGTTGCTCCTGTCGATGGGGTGCGTACGGGCGCGGTTGCGCACGCTACCTCTACCCCTCGCGCTTGCAGCCCGGCCCGGGCGGCGCGGACCGAGATCAAGCGGTCAGCTGCTCTTCGCGAGGTAAGCACGAAGCGACTCCAACCATTCATTGATCTCCTTCCGCCGTTGCTCTTGGATCCGGCAACCCGGGGAACCCCGCCGACGAAGGAGGCGAGTGAGTCGAAATCGGTCGGGAATCAGCACCCTGCGTTGGAAGTGTCAAGGCCGGCTGAAAACTGGACCAGCTCTGCCGGTTGAATAGTGGACCACCCCAGATGGGTGAGACCGCCCGCGGAGCCGAGC
>JBPCPD010000050.1:0-3360 GCA_050999535.1 Thermoleophilaceae bacterium | reverse complement strand
CCCTTTCGTTTTGGCCGGATGGGCTGCCCTTCTCCCCCACCCCGTCGCCGTCGTCGGCGCTCCCCCCCGCCCCCCCCGGCGCCGGGTCGGGCTTGGGCTCGGGCGTCGTCTTCTCCGGCTTGGTCTTCTCGGGCGTGGTCTCCTCCGGGACGGTCTCCTCGGGCACCGGCTCGACGGGCACCGGCTCGGGCTCGGGCACGGGCTCCGGCTCGTTGGCCGCGGCCTGCTCGGCGCAGTCGCGGGTCAGCTCGCGCACGCGCTCGATGCTGCGCTCCAGCGCCGTGCGCAGCTCTGGATCGACATCCTGCGGGAGGCCGCCCACGATCTCGTCGATCCCGCCGTCACCCTGAAAGGAGTCGCCCTCGATGTCCTCGCAGGACCCGACGTTGCCGTTGTCGACCCCGTCGTCGTAGCGGCGCTGGACCTCGTCGAGGCGTCTGTCAAGCGACGCGACGGCGCTTTGGGGCAGGCCCTTGCCGCGTTCGGGCTGCTCCTCAGCGGAGGAGCCACAGCCGCCGGCTCCCACTGCCGCCGCGGCCGCGAGGGCCAGGAGGGTCTGTCGGGCGCGCGAGCTCACTGGCCGATGAATAGCCGATCCGCGAGTGGACGGGGCAGCCCCGCGGCCTCGATCGCCTCGGCCGCGCTCTGCACGGGGTAATCCACGCGCCGCCACTGCGCGGACCACGACGCGAGGTCGAGCGACAGCCACGCCGCTCGCGGGTCCCCGTCGCGTGGCTGGCCGACGCTGCCGGGATTGACCAGCCACTCGCCGCCCGCGAGCTCGCGCTCGGACCCGGCGGCCATCGCCTCGCCGCTGACCTGGCCGTTGGTGCGCTGGAAGTGCAGTGCCACGTGCGTGTGGCCGATGGCGGCGACGCGGGAAACCATCTCGTCCATGCAGTCGCCCGCCTGCGAAGTCGAGAGCACGTACTCCCAGACGGGGTCGCGCGGGCTGGCGTGGTAGAGGCCGATCGCCTCCCCGTCACGCAGGGGCGCGAGCCCCTCGAGGAAGGCGATCGTCTCGGCGCCCACGCGCTCGCGGGTCCAGCGCGCGGCGGCTGCGGCGGCCGGCGAGAAGTCCGCGATGTCGATGCGGCCGAGCACGCCCAGGTCGTGGTTCCCGGCCAGGCAGAGATCACACCGCTCGGCGGCGAGCGCGACGCACTCATCGGGCTGCGCGCCGTAGCCGACGAGGTCGCCGAGGAACCAGATCGCGTGCTCGGGCCCCGCGTCGATGTCCGCGAGCACCGCCTGGAACGCCGGCAGGTTGCCGTGGACGTCCGAGAGCAGGGCGATCTTCGCCGGGGCGCCGTTATTGTCCGGAGCGTGGGAGTTCATCGCGCTCGACTGCCGCTGACGGTCGGGGGGGCGGCGGCCGCCGCAGGGGTCGCGACGTGGATCCTCAGCCCCCGGGGTGGCCCGATCGAGCCAGCCACGGTCGATCCGACAGCCTACTTCAGCCCGGCCGAGCTCGATCGGGCAGCGTCCTTTCGCGGGACCCAGCGGCTGATCGGGCTCGGTGCGCTGGCGGTCAGCGGCGTCACGCTCGCGGTACTGGCCCTGCGCCCGCCGGCACCGCTGCGGCGCGCGCTGGCGCGCTGTGGGCGGCGCCCGCTGCTCGGGGGCACGGCCGTCGCGGTCGGGATCTCGCTCCTGCTCGTGCTCACGGGGCTGCCGCTCTCGGCCTGGGCTCACGAGCGCGCCGTCGCCGCCGGCCTCGCGACCCAGTCGCCACTCGCGTGGTTGGCCGACGTCGGCCGCTCGGCCGCGATCGGGGCGGTCATCGCGGCGGCCGGAGGGGCGTTGTCCGTGGCGCTGCTGCTGCGTTTCCGGCAACGCTGGTGGATCCCGGCCGCGACGGTGGTCGTGGCGTTCGCGATCGGCACCGTCTACCTCTCACCAGTGGTGATCGACCCGCTGTTCAACCGCTTCGAACCCCTGCCGCGCGGGCAGCTGCGCAGCGACGTGCTGCGCCTGGCAGACCGCGCCGGGGTCGAGGTCGGCGAGGTCTACCGGATCGACGCCAGCCGGCGCACGACGGCGGCCAACGCCTACGTGGCGGGCCTGGGGCCCACCAAGCGCGTCGTGCTCTACGACACGCTGCTCGACGACTTCCCCGCGGGCCAGGTGCGCTCGGTGGTCGCGCACGAGCTCGGCCATCAGGCCAATCACGATCTCCCGCGCGGGCTGCTGTGGATCGCGATCGTGGCTCCCGCGGGCACCCTGCTCGTCCAGCGCCTCGCCGAGCGGATCGGCGCGCGCGCCGGCCTGGGCACCGACCAGCGCGCGGCCGGCCCGGCGCTCCTGCCGGCGCTGGCGCTCGGCCTCGGGCTCGTCAGCCTCGCGCTGACCTGCGCGGGCAACGCCGTCTCGCGCCCAGTCGAGCAGCGCGCCGACGCCTTCGCGCTGGAGCTGACCGGCGACCCCCAGGCCTTCATCGGCCTGGCGCGCAACCTCGCCCGGCGCAACCTCGCCGAGCCGGATCCGCCACGGGCCCACCAGCTGCTGTTCGGCACCCACCCGACCACGGTGCAGCGGATCGGGTCAGGAGTCAGCTTCGAGCGCGAGCGCGAGCGCTGAGCACGGCGCTCAGCGCTGCGGTTCGTCGTCGTCGAACTCCGGCAGGTTCTTGATCCCCTCGCGCGTCTGCCACTTGGAGAGGTTGTCCTGCATCGCCTCGATCAGCTCCTGCATAAAGCGCGCGGAGAGATTGATGCGCGAGACGACGACCCCGGGCACCGCCTCCTCGTCGACCTCGTGGTCGACGCGCGCGAAGGTGATCGTGAACTCGTAGTCCGAGTGGCTGACGTTCGCAAAGTTCGCGTAGTGGCCCGCCATCACCTCCGGGTCGGCGTGGATGTCGAAATGGCGTTCTCCGTCGTTGGTATCTGGCACGCGCCTAGTATCGCAAGCTCGGTGGGCAGGCAGCGTTGAGGATCCTCGTGATCGCCGTGGGCCGGCTGCGCCCGCCGTACGCGGACGACGTGGCGCACTACCGCAAGCTGCTCGCCGGCCACGCGCGCGTCGAGCTCGTCGAGGTGCGCGAGCCCGAGCAGGTTCGGCGGCGCATCCCGGAGCGCTCGTTCGTCGTCCTGCTCGCAGCGGACGGGAAGGCCTTCGACTCGCCCGCCTTCAGCGGCTTCGTCGAGCAGCGCCGCCAGGCCGGGCTCGACCTCTGTTTCGCGATCGGCGGGCCGCGAGGGCTCGAGCTCGGCGACTGCGACCTGCGGCTCTCGCTGGGACCGATGACGCTCCCGCACCAGCTCGCGCGCGTGGTGCTGCTCGAGCAGCTCTACCGGGCGCACAAGATCCTGGCGCGCGAGCCCTACCACTACTGAGCGCAGCCGGCGCTTCGACCGG
>JBPCPD010000011.1:0-6552 GCA_050999535.1 Thermoleophilaceae bacterium | reverse complement strand
TCGGGGGTTGTGGGCATGGCGCGCTGCGTTGCGGGCGCGCGGCGCAGGCCGGCGGGGCGCGCTGGCTTGCGGTCGCCAGCGCCCGCGAGGCGGTCGAGCTGCGCGACGCCGGCATCGAGGGGCGCCTGTTGGTGATGGGAGCGCTCACCGCACAGGAGGCGGCCGCGCTGGTCGCGCGCGACGTCGATCTGGTGGCGTGGACGTGCGAGCTCGTGCGCGGGTTGCACTCCGGCGCGCGCGTACACGTCAAGCTCGACACCGGCATGGGGCGCCTGGGGACCCGGGACCCCGAGCATGCGCGCGCGGTGGCCGCCGCAGCGGCCGATCGCGATGACATCGAGCTGATCGGCCTGATGACCCACTTCGCCACCGCCGACGAGCGCGGCGATGCGCACTTCCCCGCCCAGCTCGAGCGCTTCACCGCATTCGTGGAGCGGGCGCGCGCCGAGCACGACGGGCTGATCTGCCACGCCGCCAACAGCGCGGCGACGCTGCGCGAGCCGGCCTCGCACTTCGACATGGTCCGGTGCGGGGTCGCGGTCTACGGGCTCGATCCCTTCCAGGCGGATCCGGCGGCCGAGGGGTTGGCGCCGGCGCTGTCGCTCGAGTCGTGGGTCGCGGCGGTCAAGCGCTTCGAGCCCGGCGAGAGCGCCGGCTACGGGCGGCGCTGGGCCGCGCAGCGGCCGACCTCGGTGGCGACCCTGCCGATCGGCTACGGCGACGGCTGGCGGCGCGCGCTGACCAACGATTGCGACGTGCTGATACGCGGCCGGCGCCATCCGCTCGTGGGCAGCGTGAGCATGGACAACGTCACCGTCGATCTGGGCCCCGACACCGATGTCGAGGTCGGCGACGCGGCGGTGCTGATCGGCGAGCAGGGCGAACAGCGGATCCTCTGTGAGGAGGTGGCCCGGCGCCTGGACACGATCAACTACGAGGTCACCTGTGGGCTGACCTCGCGGGTGCTGCGGGAGTCCGCGTGAGCCTCGCCGGGCTCGACGCGTCCGAGCCGGTACGGCGGCTGCGCGAGGCGCTGAGCGAGGCGCCCGGGGCCTGGCTGGTCGGCGGGGTGGTCCGCGACGCGCTGCTCGAGCGGCCGCTGGTGGACTTCGACCTCGCCGTGCGCGGGGAGGCCCGCGCTGCGGCGCAGGCGGCCTCGCGCGCGCTCGGCGGGCCCGCGTTCTCGCTGTCGGAGGCCTTCGGCGCTTGGCGGGCGCTCGATGGTCAGCGGCGCTTCCACGTCGACGTCACTGCCCTGCAGGGCACGACGATCGAGGAGGATCTCGGGCGGCGCGACTTCACGATCAACGCGATCGCCGTTCCGCTGGCCGGGGGCGAGTTGGTCGATCCACAGGGCGGCGTCGCCGACCTGCGCGCCGGCGTGCTGCGGCTGGTCTCCCCGCGGGCCTACGAGGAGGACCCGCTGCGTGCGCTGCGTCTGGTCCGCTTGGCCGCGGAGCTCGGCTTAGCCCCGGCGCCCGAGACCGAGCGGCTGACGGCGCAGACGGCGCCGAGGTTGTCCGAGCCCTCGCCGGAGCGCGTGTTCGCCGAGCTGCGGCGCCTGCTGGTGGCCGACGGCGCGCTTGCCGGGCTTGAGCTTGCCCGGCGGCTTGGGGTGCTTGCGGCGGCGCTGCCCGAGCTCGGCGAGCTCGAGGGCATCGAGCAGAGCCGCTTCCACCATCTCGATGTGCTCGGCCACACAATCGAGGTCCTGCGTCATCTGATCGAGATCGAGTCCGAGCCCGAGCGGGTCTTCGGCGAGCAGCTGGGCCCTGCCGTCCGTGCGGAGCTTTCCGAGCCGCTGGCCGATCAGCTGACCCGCGGGCAGGCGCTGCGCCTCGGCGCGCTGTTCCACGATGTCGGCAAGCCGGCCACGCGCGCCTTTCGCGAGGACGGCAGGATCACGTTCATCGAACACGACCGCGTGGGGGAGCAGCTCGTCGGCGAGGTCTTTCGTCGCCTGCGCACGAGCGAGCGGCTGCGCTCGTTCGTGGGGCGACTCACCCGCGAGCACCTGCGCCTCGGCTTCCTCGTTCATCACCGCCCGCTCGACGCGCGCGCGCTGCACCGTTATCTGCGCTCCTGCCAGCCGGTCGAGGTCGAGGTCACCGTGCTCTCCTGCGCCGATCGCATGGCCACCGCCGCCCCCGGCCAGGAGGAGTGGATCGCCGCCCACCTCGAGCTGGCGCGAGAGGTCATGGGGGCAGCGCTGAGCTGGCGCGCCACCGGTCCGCCGCGGGCGCCGCTGCGCGGCGACGAGCTCGCGCGCGAGCTTGCGATCTCGCCGGGCCCCGAGCTCGGCGAGCTGCTGGCCGAGCTGGAGTCCGCCGTCTACGCCGGCGAGGTCGCGACTCGCGCGGAGGCGGTGGCTTACGCCCGCCGCGTGCGCGATGATCGCTGAGTGTTCGTCGACTGCGCCGTCTACGAGCAGGGCCACCGCCGCGAGGGCGACTTCGAGCTGCGCGACGCGCTGAAGCACTGCCACGGCGAGGACGCGTTCGCGTGGATCGGGCTGCACGAGCCCACCGAGGACGAATTCGACTCGGTGCGCCGGGAGTTCCAGCTCCACGAGCTGGCGGTCGAGGACGCGATCAAGGCCCACCAGCGCCCGAAGCTCGAGGTCTACGGCGACTCGCTGTTCCTGGTGCTCAAGCCCGGCCGCTATCTCGACAGCGAGGAGGTCGTCGAGTTCGGGGAGATCCTCGTGTTCGTGGGCGACGGGTTCATCATCACCGTGCGCCATGGCGAGACGACGGCGCTGCACGAGGTGCGCGAGAACGTCGAGCGCAACCCCGAGCTGCTCAAGCACGGGCCCGGCGCGGTGCTGCACGCGATCCTCGACCGCGTCGTCGACGACTACTCGCCGGCGATCGAGGGCCTGCGGGTCGACATCGAGGAGGTCGAGAACGACGTCTTCTCGCCCGAGCGGGGCAGCTCGGCGCAGCGGATCTACCTGCTCAAGCGCGAGGTGCTCGAGTTCACTCGCGCGACCGCCCCGTTGGTGGAGCCGGTCAACCGGCTCGCCCAGGGCCGCTATGCCCAGGTCCACGCGGACGTGCACGCCTACTTCCGCGACGTCAGCGATCACCTCGCGCGCGTCGACGAGCAGCTCGAGGCATTCAGCGACCTGCTGACCAGCGTGCTCACCGCCAACCTCAGCCAGGTGACGATCCAGCAGAACGAGGACGTGCGCAAGATCTCCGCTGCGGTGGCGCTGATCGCCGTGCCGACGATGATCGCGGGCATCTACGGGATGAACTTCGAGCACATGCCCGAGCTGGGCTGGCAGTACGGCTATCCGCTCGTGCTGGTGGTGATGCTGGCGGTCTGCGTTGGGCTCTACCGCTACTTCAAGCGAGCCGGCTGGCTGTAGCGCGCAGCTACCGCTCCGCGAGCCACGCGACCACGCGTCGCACCAGCCGCTCGCAGTCGGCCACGCTGGCGTAGTCCACGTTGTCCGGCACGTCGCTCGGCCAGTGGTAGTTGGCCGGTACCTTCCACTCGTTGATCGAGGCCAGCGCCAGCGTCGGCAGGCCGGCGCGCAGCGCGATCAGCCCGTCTGTGGCGTTTCGCAGGCGCAGGCCGTGGAAGAGGGAGATGCCGAGATCGTCCGCGGCCCGATGTGCCAGCGCGATCAGGTCCTTGGGGTACTCGTTCATCCACACCATCCCCTCGCCCTCAAGCGCGAGCAGGCTGCTCGAGCCGACGGTGTCGATGCAGATCACCGTCGTGCGCTCGCGGTCGAGCTCTGCGAAGTGGCGGCGCCCGTAGGCCTGCATGCCCTCCATGAAGGACTCCTCCGAGCCGGTCGAGAGCAGGATCACGCGCACGCCGTCGAGCGGCACGTCCGCCAGCGCGCGCGCGAGCGAGAGCAGCACCGCCACGCCGGTCAGGTTGTCGTTGGCGCCGGGAACGACATCGCGGAGCCCGATGTCGGCCATCGCGGCGGCGTAGGCGGCGCAGAGCGCGACGCCCGCGCCGCGCAGGTGCGCCGATCCGGTCAGTCCGCCGGCCGCGACCAGCGCCGGGCCGGCGACGGCGCCCCACATCGTCGCGGGCGTCGTCTGCTGGCGCTCCCACAGCTTCGGGAACGTGCGCGCCATCAGGCGCGGCAGCGCGGGGTGGAAGACCAAGCCCGAGTGTGCCGCGTCGTGGTGGCAGACGACGAGCACGGTGCGTGGCGCGTCATCGGGCCCGAGCTGGGCGACGACGTTGGTGGTCTCGCGCGCGGGCAGGCAGTGACGGCGCACCCACTGCGCCCCGCCGGCGATGTCGTCGACCACTGCGGCCATGGCCGCTGCCCCCACGGCGAGCCCGGCTCCGCGCCCGAGGAACCGCCCGGCGAGCGCGGCGGTCGCGGTCGGCAGCCCGATCGGCCACCAGTACGTGCCGTGCACGCGCTCGGTCTCGAGCCGCGCGGGAGCGCCCGCGGCCGAGAGCTCGTCGGCGATCAGCCGCGCGGCCTGCGCCTCCCCGGCCGAGGCCGAGCCGCGCTCGATGTCCGCGAGACGCTCGATCCACTCCCGCAGCTGCTTCTCGGAGAGCGCCCCCACGGGAACGGTAGGGTACTTCGCCGTGCTCGAGGACTGCCTCTTCTGCAGGATCGTCGCCGGTGAGCTGCCGGCCGAGCGTGTCGACGAGGACGAGTACACGATCGCGTTCATGGACATCAGCCCGTGGGCGCGCGGACACGCGCTCGTGATCCCGCGCACGCACGCGCGCAACCTGTATGAGGTCGAACCCGCGGAGCTCACGCGTGTCGCGGTCGCCGCCCAGCGCCTGGCGCTGCGCATGCGCGACACCCTCGGCTGCGACGGGATCAACCTGCTCAACTCGTGCGAGCCCGCCGCGTGGCAGACCGTCTTCCACCTCCACGTGCACGTGATCCCGCGCTGGAGCGACGATCCGCTGCGCCCGCCCGGCGCCCCGCAGGAGGTCGAGCCCTCCGAGCTCGCCGCCGTCGCGGCTGAGATCCGCGCATGAGCGCGCGCCGTCCGACGCGGGCACCCGACTGCTAGCGTCACCGCCGCGCGTGTCCAAGGAAGAGAAGATCGAGATGGAGGGCGAGATCCTCGAGGCCCTCCCGAACACCATGTTCAAGGTCACGCTCGACAATGAGCACCAAGTTCTCGGGCACATCTCGGGCAAGATGCGCCGCCACTACATCCGCATCCTGCCCGGAGATCGCGTCAAGATCGAGCTCTCCCCCTACGATCTGGACCGTGGCCGCATCACCTACCGCTACAAGTAGGCCCCACGGCGCCGCAACTCTGCCGCGCGGGCGTGTTCGGAGGTCGAGCATGAGAGCACTCCTTTTCACCACAGCCTTCGCGGCGTGCGCGCTGCTGATCCTGCCCCAGGCCGCCTCCGCCAAGGTCGTCGAGCTCGGCGCCGGGGCCGGCGGCAGCGTGCGCGCCGTCTGTCCCTCGACCGACGAGTGCGCGGCGCCCGGCCGCGTCACCGGCTATCAGGGCCGCTCGGGCGACAAGAAGAACCCCTTCTACGTGCGCCGCGCGGGCTACATCGTCGCGTTCACGGTCACGCTCAACGATCCCGCCAAGAACCAGACGGCCTACTTCGGTGACATCTATGGCAGCTCGAGCCCGTCGGTCCGTCTCGCGATCCTGCGCCGTGGCGACACTCGCAAGACGCGTCGCAACACCCGGCTGCTGCGCCAGAGCCCGGCGTTCGGCGTGCGCGACTTCTTCGGCTCCTCGCCGACGTTCGTGCTGCGCAAGCCGCTGCGCGTGAACCCCACGAACATCATCGGCTTGACGATCCCGACCTGGGCACCGGTCTTCGGCAAGCCGAGCACCGGCGGCGACTACTGGCGCGCCTCGCGGCCCAAGAATCGCTGCAAGGACGTCAAGACCGACGTGCAGCACACCAAGGGCGGCGAGGTCGAGACCTACGGCTGCGACTACAAGGGCGTGCGACTGCAGTACTCGGCCACCTACGTGCCCGACCCGCGGCCCACGCGGGGCAAGGACGACGGCGGGTAGGAGCCGCGCGCTCCAGCCTCCAGGCTGGGCGCAAACGCGCTGTTGCGAACTCGCCGGCCCGGGTAGCATGGAGTTGTGACGAGGGAGGGCTGGATCTTCATGATCGGCTTCCGTGTCTTCGACATCGGACTGCTGATCGTCTGGCTGATCTGGTTCTTTCGCCTGCGTGACCGCTCCGACGACGACCACGACGACGAGGACGACGGCGGGGGCGGTGGCACGCCGCCCAAGCGCGGACCACGGGGGCCCGGCGGAGGCGGTCTGCGCCTGCCCGACGGGCGCGTGCCGGCGGGAGGGCGTCGCAGCCGTGACGGTCATCGCCCGCGGCACGTTCCCCACCGCCGCCGGCCGGCGCCGTCGCTTCCCTCGCCGCTTCCCGCGCGCGTGCGCTCGCCCGGTGCGCCGGCACGCGTGACGCGCAGGTCCGAGGTGCCGGCCGTCTACCCGCAGGTCTCGGGGTTGCGCTCGCACTCCTGCTCGAAGCGCTCCGCCGGCGATCCGGGCGGCGGCGGGGTGTCGTTCTCCGGGCTGTCCTCGCGCTGATCGGCGG
>JBPCPD010000010.1:0-6255 GCA_050999535.1 Thermoleophilaceae bacterium | reverse complement strand
TCCAACTCCAAGACGTCTATGGCAACACCTACACCTACAGCCACCTCAAGAGCACCGCACGCTTCTACCCCGTCCCCAAAGACGACGGTGGTGAGGACCCCGCGCAGAGCGCGAACGCGCTGGCGGCAAACGCGAAGGACGATGATCCCGCGCCGCCGACCCCGGCCTCCGCCGGCCGTCAGCCGGCCGAGCCCGAGGCCGAGGCCGACAGCCCCATGAGCGGCAAGGCGCCCAAGGGCGCCAAGGCGGCTCCCAAGGGCGCCAAGGCCGACCGCACGGGCGCCGAGGCGGAGAAGCCCGCCGGTCCGGCGGCCGGCCCCGCCGCGCAGCCGACCAAGCAGCGGCTGTTCGCGCACCCGGAAATGGGCGCAGCGCGTGAGGCCGGTGGCCTGCAGCAGATCCTCGACGCGAAGGTCGCGGGCGGCAAGGGCCTCGAGACCTACCGCAGCAAGTTCGCCCGGCCGTTCGGGACCGACGCCGAGGACGTTCGCCTGAAGCCGTTGCGCAAGGGCGCCCAGGTGATCGGTGGGACGGTGCTTGGTCGTGTGGGCGCGACGGTGGAGGGCAAGGCGTCGCATCTGGAGTTCGCGATCCGTCCGGCGGGCAAGGGCGCGCCGACGATCGATCCGAAGCCGATCCTCGATGGGTGGAAGCTGTTGGAGGCGACGGCCATCTACCGGGCGTCGGGGCGCAACGTGCTCCATGGCGAGGAGGGCTCGGGGTTCTCGGTCGGGCAGGTGCTGTTGCTGCCCAAGCCGCTGCTGGAGCGACGGGTGCTCTCGGACGAGCGAATCGAGATCTACGAGGGCGGCCGTGCGGACATCCAGTCGGGTCAGATCGACCGGCGGGTGCTGGCGACGATGGCCTACCTCGCCGAGTCGGGGATGCGCCCGACGGTGACCAGCTTGAAGTCCGGGCATGGGTTCCTGACCGCGTCGGGGAACGTGTCGGACCACAGCTCGGGCAACGCCTTGGATATCGCGGCGATCAACGGAACGCCGATCCTCGGCCATCAGGAGCCCGGTGGGGTGACCGAGCAGGCGGTGCGCAGGATCATGCTGCTGCAGGGCACGGTCGCGCCGGATCAGATCATCTCGCTGCTCGATATCGGCGGAGCGACGTTCTCGATGGACGATCACGCCGATCACATCCATGTCGGGTTCTCGCCGCTGTTCGGTTCCAACGACAAGCTCGGCCGCCAGGCGATGGCGGTGCTCAAGCCGGGCCAGTGGTCGGACCTGCTCGACCAGCTCGAGAGCATCGAGAACCCCGTCGTGCCGACCAGCCCGTCGAAGTACTCGCTGCCCGCCGAGCCCGCCAGCGACGCCCACGACGGCGAATAGGCAGCCGCGGCCGCGGCCGTGAGGCCGCATGCCTTCCAGCAGGTCGAGTTCGGCTTCCCGGCTCGGCCCCGGTGACGGCCGCTTCCTGATCCGTGCGGCGCCCGGCGGGGCGCCCGATCACGTGCTGGTGCTGGGCAGCCTCGTCTCGACCGAGCGCGCCCGGCGGCGCGACCGGCGCGGGCGCTCGGTGGAGGTGGCCGATCCGGCCACCCTCGGCGAGGGGACCGCGAGGCCGTCGCGCGGAGCACCGCCCGCATGGAGGGCCGCCCTGGCGGCGCGCAGGCTCGCCAGCGCCGGCTGAGTCACCCGATCTTCACCAGGCCCCGGCGGCGCAGGCGTACTGTCGGGCTCCGACACGCGGTCCAGCGAGCGATGGCCGATCTTGGCCATCTGGCGATAGGAGAAGCAGGTGGCGAGCGCCAAGATCCCCCCCGTGACGCAATCCACGGCAAGCCCTCCTCGCAAGGCTCGCGATCAGCGGCTGTCGGACGCGATTCGGGCCCGCCGCCGCCTGCACACTCCCCGCGGCGGCGGCCGGGCCTGGATCAACGGTCGCGAGGTCGGCGGCAGCGATCCGCGCTACGCGCACCTGTCGCGCAGCTACGACTGACCGGGCGCTGCGTCGCTCAGACGGCGGCGAGGACGGCCTCGAGCTCGGCGACGACGTCGCCGGTCAGCTTGACCTCGGCCTGATCGTCGTACGGGGTCGCTCCCGTGGTGATCAGCGCGATGCGCCCGCCCCCGGCGCGCGTGAGCGCGGGCAGGGCGGCGACGGGGTGCACGCTCAGCGACGAGCCGATGCCGACGATCAGGTCCGCGCCGGCCGCCAGCGCCTGCGCCTCGGCGATCGCGGCCTCGGGCAGCAGCTCGCCGAAGAGCACCACGTCGGGCTTCAAAGGAGCGACGCAGGCTGCGCACTCGGGCGCACCCGCGGATGCGGCCAGCAGCTCGCTGACGTGCGCGAGCGACACCCGCGCGTCGCAGCGCATGCAGCGGCTCCACTCGATCGAGCCGTGGACCTCGATCAGTCGCTCGCTGCCCGCCGCACGGTGCAGGCGGTCGATGTTCTGGGTGATGACCCCGTCGATCACGCCGCGCCGCTCGAGCTCGGCGACGATAGCGTGCGCGCGGTTGGGCTCGACGGCCGTCAACGAGGCGAAGCGCTCGCCGTAGAACTCCCAGAAGCGGTCGGGGTCGCGCCGCCAGGCATCGATGTGGGCGACCTCCATCGGGTCGACGTTGGCCCACAGACCCGTCCGCGGGGTACGGAAGTCGGGGATCCCCGACGGCACGGAGATGCCCGCGCCCGTGAGCACCACCGCCGAGGATGCCTCGCGCAGCAGCCCGGCGAGCCGAGCGCCCGCCTCCGCCCGAGCGGCGCCCTCCTGGGCGCTGCCGTCGGGCACCGCCTCGAGCCGAGTTCTCACCTGCCCTGGAAGCGGGGCTTGCGCTTGCCCAGGAACGCCCCGATGCCCTCCTTGGCGTCCTCGGAACCGAACGCCGTGGCAAAGCCGCGCTGCTCGGCCGCAAGGCCCTCGTCGAGGTCAGCCGCGGCCGAGACCTGCTTGATCTGCTCGACCGCGATCGGCGCCTGCCCGGCGAGCTTGCGCGCCCACGCGAGTGCCGTGTCGAGCAGCTCGTGGTCGGGCACGACGCGGTTGGCCAGGCCCAGGCGCTCGGCCTCGCGCGCGTCGATCGGCTCGCCGAGCAGGTTCAGCTCGAGCGCCTTGGCCTCGCCGACGATCCGTGCGAGGCGCTGGGTGCCGCCGAAGCCGGGAATGATCCCGAGGTTGATCTCGGGCTGGCCGAAACTCGCCGACTCGGCGGCGATGCGGAAGTCGCACGCCATCGCCAGCTCGCATCCACCGCCGAGGGCGAGCGAGTTGACGGCGGCGATCGTCACCGTCGAGGAGCGCTCCATCGCGCGCATGAAGCTGTGCGTCGCATCGACCAGCTCGGCGCCCTCCTTGTCCGGCGACATCTTGGTGAACTCCTTGATGTCCGCGCCGGCGGAGAAGGTGAAGATGTTCGAGCTCGCGATCACCACCGCGCGCAGCTCGCCGTCGATCTCGCTCCAGAGCTCTCCGAGCTCGTGCACGACCTGGGGCGAGATCGGGTTCGCCGGCGGGCGGTTGAGCCAGATGATCCCGACCTCGCCGCGCGTCTCGAGCGCGATCGCCTCGCGAGACTGACCCGCGTCGGGCTGCGGGTAGGGAAAGAAACCCTGGCCGGACTGCCTGCCGAGCCGGCCCTGGGTGACCAGGCGGCGCAGCACGAGCGGCGGCTCGAAGCCCTCGCCCCACTCGGCCTGGGCGCGCTCGACCGCCTCGAGCACGCTGTCGAGGCCCTGCTCGTCGGCGCGCGTGAACGGACCGGGCAGGATCCCCGCGCCCATCATCATCCCGATCTCGATGTCCTTGGCCGAGGCCTCGCCCTCCTCGAGCACGAGGCACGCCTCGACGATCGCCTTGAGCGAGAACCGCTCGACGAGCGTTTCCTTTACATCAGACGCATCAGCCGTGCTCATAGAACCCCTTTCCGGTCTTCTGCCCGAGGTCGCCGTTCTTGACGAGCTCGCGCATCGCCGGCGACACGTAGAAGCGCTCGCCGTAGCTTTCGTGCAGGTGCTCGGCCACGTGGAGAACCGTGTCGAGGCCGAGCAGGTCACTCAGGAAGAAGGGGCCCATGGGGGCCGCCTTGGACTCCTGGATGACCTTGTCGACCTCCTTGACGTCGAGGCCCTGCTCGTCGGTGACCCGCCAGATCTCCGACACCGCCGAGTTCAGCACCCGGTTGACCACGAAGCCCGGGCCCTCGCCGCAGCGGATCGCGGTCTTGCGAATCTGCTGGGCGAAGTTGGTCGCGGTCGAGAGCGTCGCGTCGGAGGTCTCCTCGCCCTCGATGACCTCGATCAGGCGCATCATCGAGGCGGGATAGAAGAAGTGAAAGCCGACGACCCGGTCGGGGCGGTCGGTGGCGTCGCCCATCTCGGTGATCGACAGCGAGGACGTGTTCGACGCGAGGATGGCGTGTCCGGGCGTGACGGCATCGAGATCCTCGAAGACCGCCTGCTTGATCGGCATCTGCTCCGGGACCGCCTCGATGGCGAAGTCGACGTCCCCGAAGGAGTCGTAGGAGAGCGTCCCGTCGATCCGGCCGACGATCTCCTCGAGCTGGCGATCGGCGTCGTCCTGGGAGATCTTCTCCTTCGAGACGAGCGCCCCGAGCTGGCCGCCGGTCACCGCGCGGGCCTTCTCGAGTCCGGTGTCGACGAACTTCTGGTCTATGTCCTTGAGCACGACGTGCACACCGGCGGAGGCGATCACCTGGGCGATCTCCCCACCCATCGTGCCGGCGCCGACGACGGCGGCTTTGAAAACGGTCATCCAAGTCCTCCAGACGGTCTGGGGCGAGTCACGGCCCCGGGGGGACGGCGGGCGGGGAGGCTACCGGGGGCGGCTGCTCGCCCGCTCTCTCGGTCGGCCGCGCCCGCTCGTCGCCCGGCTCGAGGCCGGGCTCGGAGTGCGAGGCGCGCAGCTCATAGCCTCGGCGCGCGCTCGCGTCGGCGTCCGCGAGCACGCGGTCGGCGCCCAGGGCGCGTGCCACGCCCTCGCGCCCGCGGCGCGGGAGCACGCTGATGACCTGGTTGATCGGCCCGATCGACTTCGGCACGAAGACGTCGAAGCGCGGCAGCACGAGCGCCTCGACGATCGCGGCCGCGACGTCCTCGGGTTCGACGTTCTTGACTCCGCGCGCCGGGGGCAGCCCGGCCGCGAGCTCGGTGTTGACGATCCCGGGCATCACGCAGGAGACCTCGATGCGCGTGTCGCGCACCTCGGCCCGCACCGATTCGCTGGCGCCGACGACGAAATGCTTGGTGCCGCAGTAGGTGGCCCCGCCCGGGTAGCCGGCCTTGCCGGCGCTCGAGGCGATGTTGACCAGGTGGCCCTGCCCGCGGGCGAGGAAGCGCGGCAGCACGAGGCTCATGCCGTTGAGCACGCCGTGAACGTTGATGTCGACCATCCGCCGCGTCGCGGACTCGTCCTCGTCGACGAAGGGCCCGAGGTGCATGATCCCGGCGTTGTTGACCAGCACGTCGCCGGCGCCCAGGCGGCGCTCGACCTCCTCGAGGAAGGCGCCGAAGGAGCTGCGCTGGGGGACGTCGAGCCCGACGGCGATCGTGCCGCCGCCGAGCTGGGCGGCGGCGGCGTGGGCGGCCTCCTCGTCGAGATCGCCGATCGCGACCTGCATGCCCTTGGCGGCGCAGGCCTTCGCGGTGGCGAGCCCGATGCCCCGGGCCGCGCCGGTGATCGCCACCACCCTGCCTGTCAGCGTTCGCGGTTGCTTGGCCATCTCGTCAGTTCCTCCTCGGGATTGAGTTTGGGCGCTCGGTCGCCCAGGCCGGCCCGGCGTCACCCGCCGGGCGGAGGGACACGTACCCGCGTGCCGGCACCGTCCGTGCCATCAGCCGTAGACCTCGCGCACGATCTCGTCGATCGAGCGCCCGACCGAGTCGAGGAAGGGCCGCACCTCCTCGAGCAGCTCGGCGTACTGGGCGCGACCGGTCTCGGTCAACGAGTAGAAGCGCCGGCTGCGGCGTTCCGGGTGCTCCCACTGGCCCTCGATCAGGCCCTCGTCCTCGAGCCGGCGCAGCAGCGGGTACATCGTGTTCGGGTTGACCGAGAGCACTCCCTCGGTCATGCCCGCGATCCGCTCCATCAGCTGGTTGCCGTAGGAGGGACCCTGGGCGATCAGGTGCATCACCAGCAGCGGGAGCACCTCGCGGCGGCGCATCTCGCCGCTGAAGGGGTCCGATCCCTTGGGAGCGCGTGGCGCGGGCTCGCCCCGGCCGCGGGCGCGCTCGATCCCGCCGGCCTTGGCGACCGCTTCTCGTACGGCCTCACGGCTGCGG
>JBPCPD010000235.1:0-7963 GCA_050999535.1 Thermoleophilaceae bacterium | reverse complement strand
GGCCCAACCCCGCGCAGGTCGTCGAGCAGCGAGGTGGTCATCGACCTGTCGCGACGGCGCCGATGGTGGTCGAGCGCGAAGCGATGCGACTCGTCGCGGACGCGCTGGAGCAGTCGCAGCCCCTCGGAGTCGGCCGGCACCTCGACTGGGTCCGAGCGTCCCGGGACGAACACCTGCTCGAGTCGCTTCGCGAGCCCGATCACGGCGGTGCCGCGCTCGGTCAGCGGCGCCACCGCGCGCATCCCCGCCGAGAGCTGGCCCTTGCCACCGTCGATCACGATCAGCGTCGGCAGCGCGTCGAAGCTCGGATCGTGCTCCTTCTCGTGTGGTGAGAGCTCCTTCTGCGCGCGGTACTGGGACATCCGCCGCGAGAGCACCTCGGCCATCGCGGCGAAGTCGTCCTGGGCGGCGCCCCGGATGCCGAAGCGCCGGTAGTCGGACTTCTTCGGCGCTCCGCCCTCGAAGACCACCATCGATGCGACGGTGTGCGTCTCGCCGAGGTTCGAGATGTCGAAGCACTCGATCCGCATCGGGATCTGGGCCATGCGCAGCGCCTGCTGCAGCCCGTCGAGGGCCTCGATGCGGCGGGTGCGGCGGTGCTCGGAGCGCAGGCGGTCCTGGTCGAGCGCGAGCCGCGCGTTGCGCTCGGCGAGCTCGAAGATCTTGCGCTTCTCACCGCGCTCGGCGGAGCGGACCTCGACGGCGGCGCCGCGGCGCTCGCTCAGCGCCTCGGCGACGACCTCGCACCGCTCGGTGCCGCGCGGCACGATCACCTGCGGCGGGATCGCGAGCGCACTGGCGTAGTACTGCAGGATGAACTCCTCGAGCACCTCGCCCTCGTCGCGTGCGGCGGCGTTCTCGAGATAGAAGGACTGGCGGTCGGCGAGCACGCCGTCGCGAACCTGGAACACCTGGGCGCTAGCGTCGGTGCCCTCGGCCGCGACCGCGACCGCGTCGAGAGTCCCCACGCCCCCGTTGGCGATGCGCTGGCGCTCCGGCAGCGACCGCACCGCACGCAGGCGGTTGCGCAGTTGCGCCGCGCGCTCGAACTCCTGCTCGGCCGCCGCCGCGCGCATCGACTGCTCGAGGTCGCGCTCGATCTGGCGGTAGCGCCCCGACAGGAAGTCAACGATCGTGGCGATGTTCGCGCGGTACTCGACGGCGCTGACCGCATCGATGCAGGGGGCCTGACAGCGCTTGATGTAGTACTCGAGGCAGGGGCTCCCCGACAGGCGTCCGGGCTCCCTGCCCTCGCAGGTGCGGTACTGGAAGACCTTGCCGAGCAGGTCGAGCGTCTCGCGCACCCGCTTGGCGTTGGAGAACGGCCCGAAGTAGGCCCGCCCGCTGCGGTGGCGCTCGCGCGTGAAGTAGACGCGCGGGTACTGCTCGTCCATCGAGATCCCGATGTACGGATAGCTCTTGTCGTCGCGCAGCTTGACGTTGAAGC
Source organism: Thermoleophilaceae bacterium (assembly GCA_050999535.1). Lineage (GTDB taxonomy): Bacteria > Actinomycetota > Thermoleophilia > Solirubrobacterales > Thermoleophilaceae > JAAYBF01. Next base: position 6,516 of record JBPCPD010000235.1, on the reverse strand, counting down.
GGGGCCGGTAGCGCTTGACGAACTCCTGCTCTGCCAGCAGCGCGTCGGCCTCGGTGTTGGTGACGACGAAGTCGATCGACTCGATCGCGTCGAGCATGTCCGCGACCCCGCGCGATGAGGGCTTGGAGAAGTGCGAGCCGACGCGCTTGCGGATCGACTTCGACTTTCCGACGTAGAGCACCTTGCCGCGCGCGGCCTTGAGCAGGTAGACCCCCGGCGCGTCGGGCAGCGCTCGGCGCTGGGTGGCGATGCGCTCGTCGCGAGTCTCGGCGGTCTGCTGCTCGCTGGGGCGCTGGTCGGCGGTCTCGGGCACTGGGTTCGAGCATAGGCCGCCCGGACCGTGGCCAGGGACAGGCTCAAGCGTGGCGTCCTTGACCGGCGCGCCCTTCGGGGAGCTGCGCCAAGTGGCGACCACAGCGGTCGCTACGGCGCGCTGCTGGGCGGGCGCGCGAACAAGCGCCGCTGACCGGCGCTACTGGCTGGGCCAGTACGCAACCCGGAGCTCTGGCATCGGGAAGTCCTTGACATTGGCGGTTGCGAGCGAGAGCCCGTTCAGCGCTGCGGCGGCCGCTATCAGGCAGTCGGCCTGCTTGAGGGTCACTCCCCGAAACCGAAAGGACCGTCGCCAAGCCGACGCGATCCTCACGTCCCGGATCCCGACAGCCAGCAGCTCGAGACCGCCGATGCAGCGCGTCGGTGCGCTCTTCCTCGCTCGTGCGAACGCCGACGAGCAGCTCGTCGACCGAGATCACGGAGGCGAAGAACGGCCCGCCATGGCGATGAAGCCGGTCCACGACCCGCGGCCTGGAGCGCAGGGCGTCAATCAGGATCGTCGTATCGAGAAGCATCCCAGTGCCCCTGCAGCTTGCGTTCCACGGCTTCGTCCTGGCGCCCGCGTTCTGCGCTGATCCATTCGGCCGTCATCCAGGGCGCGAAGTCCGGGACCGAGCCAACCGCCGACCAGAACGACTGCATCTTGCGCCGACGCTCCGCCTCCTTGGTGACCGCGTCGCGGATGAAGGCGCTGCGACCGCGCTTGCCGGCGATCTCGTCGATCTGCTGCACGATCTCCTCGTCGATCAGAATGTGCAAACGCATACACATAAGTTAGATGCGCGGCAGCCGATCATGCGACCAGCCGGACCTCGAAGCTCGGCGGCGCGATATCCCCGACCCCGCCGAGCATCGCGAGAATGCGTGCGACGTAGGCCCGAGTCTCGGCGTAGGGCGGGATCGCGCCGTACTGCGCCACCGCCGCCGGCCCGGCGTTGTAGGCCGCGAGCGCGAGCGGGACCGAGCCGAACTGACCGAGCAGGTCTCGCATCAGATGCGCCTGGGCGTCGATCGCGGCGACCGGGTCGAACGGGTTCGAGAGCCCGTACGCGGCAGCGGTGGCGGGCATGAACTGGGCGATTCCCAGCGCGCCGGCCGGGCTGCGGGCGGTGGGATCGAAGCCCGACTCGACCTGGATCTGCGCCGCCAGCAGCGCGGCGCCGACGCTCCAGCGCTGCGCCGAGCGTGACAGCGGCGCCCGGAACTGCGCCGGGACGAACGCCGGGATCGCGCTCCTCCCGCCCTCGGCCGGCCTGCCGTAGCCGAGCGACGTCGAGCCTGGGCTGCGCGTGTAGCCGAAGTGCCACGGCTCCCACGAGTAGCGCTTGAGGAAGCCGAACCTGCCCGCGTTGGCCGCGAGCCAGCCGTAGGCGGCGTCGGGCCCGAGGTCGAGCTCGGTGGCGTTGCGGTGCAGGCTCTGCCCCGGTCGCGCGACCCAGCGAGGATCGGGGTTGGCGGCGAACAGCCGCGCCTTCTCGGCGTCGGAGCGAAAGCCGCTGACGACCAGCAGCGAGACGCCGGCCTCGCCGTCGGCGGCCGCCGCCATGCGGTCGAACGCCTGCGCGACGTCGGGGCGCATCGGCTTGCCCTGGCGGTAGGCGAGCGGGCCGGAGTAGCCACCGCCGCTGGCCGTGTCGGGCATGCCGAGCCCGGCGCCCGTGGCGCTCAGCTCCGCGGTCGCCGCCGCCTCGACGGCGACCTCGCGGCGGGCGCGCTCGCCGCGCCCGGGCCCGACGCGCACCCGCTCCCTTCCGCGCACCTGCACGCGAACGCGTGTCGGCGCGGTCGAACTGCCGGGGAAGGCGACGTCGGTCGGGCGGACCGGCACGCCGTTGCGCCGCCCGGCGCGCAGCGCCGCCGCCACCGCCAGACCGCGGTACTCGCTCTCGCTGAGGTGGCGTGGGTTGGGCAGCCCGCTCCGCAGGACCGGCGACTCGAACAGCCGCGGGTAGGCATCCTTCATCGTGGCCGCGGCGGACATCGCCGCGAGGTCGGCGCCGCGCTGGTGGCGACTCTTCGCGCCGAGCGCCTGGCCGAAGGCGGCGAGCACGAGCACACCGACCAGCACCGCGGCGACCACACCGAGCACCAGCACCAGCGCCTGGCCCGACTCGCCCGCAGGCGAACCGGACGACGTGGCTGGTTGGGGCGTCCGGCGAGTCACGCCGCTCCTGCCAGCCGGTCGAGCCCCGACGAGCAGCACCAACGGCGAGGCCGCGACGAGCTTGACGCTCGCCCTGGGCGCGCTGGGCCGCCATCGGTGCCGTCGCCGGGGCATGCCCGCACCATCCCGCCGAGCGCGCGACGCGACCAGACCCGCGCGTCACGATTCTGCACTGCGACGGTTACGAGCCGTTCACCCGGGCGGCGAGCGCCGGCGCGAACCATGCGAGATCGAGGCATCCACAGCCGCCGCGGGCCTATCATCCCACCAGTGGCGCCAGCCCGCGACCCGTCGACGGAGGGCCTGCCCGGCGCCGACCTGGTGCGAGCGGGGATCTCGGATCTCGTCGCGGGGCGAGCGACCGCGGAGGCCGCGCTCGTGCGCATGGCCCGTCCGCGCCTGCGCGCCGTCGGCCTCGAGATACCGGACACGCGCGATGACGAGCCGGCGGGCCACGCGCTCTACGGGATGCTCGACGCCGAGGACCCCGCCACCGCCCACAGCCGCTACAACGCCCTCGTCGGCCGGATGGTGAGCTTCGCCCGGGCCGCCGAGCATGCGCCCACCGGTCGACGCTGACGCCGTTCGAGCGCTCGCGGGCGAGCTGGCGCTGGCCGCCCGCGGGCCCACCACGATCTACCCGACGGGCGGGGCGACGGCGGTCATCGAAGGGTGGCGTGCCTCGACCGTCGACGTGGACCTGCGTCTCGGGCCCGAGTCCGACGCCCTGCTGCGGCGGGTCGCGACCGTCAAGGGCGAGCTCGGGGTCAACATCGGGCTGGTCTCTCCGCCCGACTTCGTGCCCGAGCTGCCCGGTTGGCGTGAGCGCAGTCCCTTCGTGCTGCAGCAGGGCGCCATCACCGTCCGCCACTTCGACCCGTACTCACAGGCGCTCGCCAAGATCGAGCGCGGCTTCGAGCAGGACCTGCTCGACGTCCGCGCGATGGTCGACACGGACCTGATCGACCCCCGTCGCGCCCAGAGGTTGTTCGCCGATGTCGAGGGCTGCTGTTTCGCTACCCCGCGATCGACGAGGCGCGCTGCGAGCCAAGCTGCGGCGCGCGCTCGGCGACTGACGCGCGCGACGGACCGCACATACAGACAACAGACGCAAGCCCTTGCAATAGCGTCAGCCTGCATACGATGCGCGCTTCGCCGAACCTGCGTCACGACGCGGTGCTGGAGGTAGCAGTCCTGCTACGCTGGGCGCGTGGCAGTGATACAGCAGAAGGAACTGCGCAACCAAGTCGGCGAGGTGCTTCGACGCGCCGAGGCGGGAGAGGAGATCACGGTCACCGTCTCGGGGCGCCCGGTCGCGCGTCTCGGACCGCTGGATCGCAGCCCCTGGGTCGCAGCGACCCGTGTGGCCGCTGTCTGGCACAGCGACACGCCGATCGGGCTGGCGGAGGACCTGGAGCGGTTGGCAGGCGATCTCGTCGACCCGTTCGACCCTTGAGTGCGGGCGCTCCTCGATACGTCGGTTCTGATAGCGGCGACCGGGCCCTCCGAAGGCGACGTTGCGATCAGCGCCGTCTCGCTCGGTGAGCTCCACTTCGGTCTGCTCCTGGCCCGCACACCGGAGGAGCGCGCGCGACGGGCAGGTCGGCTCGCCGCCGTCGAGGCGGCGTTCGTCCCGCTGCCCGTAGACGCACGCGTCGCCCGCGAATGGGGCGCGCTGGCAGCGTTGGTCGCCGAGCGCGGAGCGCAGCCCCGGCGCCGGCAGGCCGACCTGCTGATCGCCGCAACCGCGAAGGTCCACCGCGCGGTCCTGCTGACGCACAACATCGCCGACTTCGCACGGGTCATGGATGTGGTCGACGTGGTGGAGCCGTAGTCGGATCGCGAGAGGGCCGAGCCCGCTCGCAGCCCGATGCCGGCCAGGGAACCGTCGGCTACTCGGCGCTCCACGAGGCCAGCGTCCCGCTCTTGTCGGCGGCCCGGAGCGCGTTCAGGCCGCCGATCGGCTCGCCGTCGACGACGATCTGTGGAAAGCCCTCACGGCCGGTGACCTCCGCCAGCTCGGTCTGGAGCTCCGGGTGCTCTGCAAGGTCGACCTCCTCGAACGCGACGCCGCGCTTCGTCAGCAGCGATTTCGCGTGGAGGCAGAAGGCGCAGGAGTCCGTGGAGAAGAGAACGACGTGACTCGGCACGCCCGACAGTCTAAGTGCGCTGGCCCCTCGAAGTCGAAGAGAGAGCCCACTCGTTGCAGCAGGGTTGCAAGTGAGTCGAGCTTGCGATAGATTCCCCATCTGGGTCGACCGTGGGTCCGGGGAGCTTCCTTGCATTTCCTCATCCGGTCGTCCCTTCCTCTCTCTCATCGGAGCCAGTGCCTTACCGGCGCTGGCTCCGCTGAGCGGTGCATCGCCCGCAACTGCGGTGCGGGCATGAAGCTGCCCGGTAGCCGATACGTCGCGGCACGGGCGTCGTCGAGGTCTGCACCGGCTCGCAATGTGCGCCTGCTCCTTCCATGGCGAAGACGCGATCGCAGGACGCCCCTGCGGTCTCGATGACGGCGCCAGGGTATCGTAGATGCATCGCGATCGCAGCTTGGTACTCTCGTCGGTCGGACCGGTCAACGGTCCCCCGACCACCACGAAGGAGCGCGCATGCATCGCAGCAAGGTCAGGATCGTCGAGGACGCACTGGATGCCAACAACACGATCGCTCGCGCCAACCGCGACGACTTCGATCGCGCCGGCGTCAGCGTCGTCAACCTCATGAGCGCCCCGGGCGCGGGCAAGACCGCGCTGCTCGAGCGCGCGCTCGCGGGTCTGGCCGAGGACGGCGTGCGCGTCGGGGTGCTGGAGGGCGACGTCGCCGGCAGCTTCGACGCTGACCGCATGGCGGACCTGCACGTCCCGGTCACCCAGCTGAACACCGAAAAGGGCTTCGGCGGCGAATGTCACCTGGACGCCAACATGGTCCGCACCGCGTTGGGGGCGCTGCCGCTCGCAGAGCTTGACCTGCTGATCATCGAGAACGTCGGCAACCTCGTCTGCCCGGCCGAGTTCCACGTCGGCGCCGACGCCCGGATCATGGTCTGCTCGGTCACCGAGGGCGAGGACAAGCCGCTGAAGTACCCGCTCATGTTCCGCGCCTGCGAGCTGGTGATCGTCAACAAGATCGACCTGCTGCCACACCTCGAGTACGACATCGACCGCCTCGAAGACAACATCGCCAAGGCCAACCCCGACGCGACGACCATGCGCGTCAGCGCCCGCACCGGCGAGGGCATCGACACCTTCCGCCGGTGGCTGATCGAGGTGCCCACCCGGACCAAGGCCATGGCCTGACACCCATCTGGCGGAGCCCGCGCGCGCATCCAGCGCTCTGAGCCCTGGCGCTCGCCGGACAGGGGGCGCTCGGGCTCCTCGTCTGGTACTTGGCTTTGGATGCCGATCAGCAGCTCTTCGTCGAGCACCGTGAGGCAAAGCATCACCGCGCACGGGGCGCTCGGTGTCCGACCGACGGACGCGGCACCCTCCTCAGGAGTCCGGCTCCCAGGGGTTCAGCAGCCGCGCGCCCAAATGGGGTGATTCGTACGTTCGTGAGCACGTTGGGGTAGGGTTGGGCGATCGCGCGATCCGAACCGGACACCTGTGAGCTTCTGTGCCTGGATCTGCCCAGCGCCGAGGCGGTGCGCCGGGCCCTGCCCGCTGTCGAGGAGCTCGAGGGCTGGGCGCGCGCCGCCAAGGCGCTCGGGGATCCGACGCGGCTGGCCGTCGCGATCGCGCTGCGCGACGGTGAGCGCGCCTGCGTGTGTGACTTGGCCTGGATCGCCGGGCGCACGCACAAGCTCGTCTCTCACCACGTCCGCCAGCTCAAGGCGGCGGGCCTGGCGCGCTCCGAGCGCGACGGCCGGATGGTCATGTACGAGCTGACCGATCGCGGCCGTGCGCTTCTCGCCGCGGTCTGCCCGGCGCCGGCGGCCCGCGCGTGAACCCGGTCGAGCTCCCAACGTCACCCTCGCCGTCGCCGACTGCTCCCACAGCCGCGGGCGTCGCGGCCACCGCGGCGCC
>JBPCPD010000167.1:0-4904 GCA_050999535.1 Thermoleophilaceae bacterium | reverse complement strand
TCGAGGTGCGATCGCCCTCGACCTGGCGCTTCAACGTCGGCGCCAAGAAGGCCGCCTACGACCGCTGCGGCCTGCGCGAGCTGTGGCTCGTCGACACCGCGGCCGAGGCCGTGCTCGCCTTTCGCCGTTCGGGGCGGGATGCGCCCGCTTTCGACGTGGCGCTCGAGGTCGCGCGCGACGAGTCGCTCGCCTCGCCACTGCTGCCCGGCTTCGCGCTGGCGCTCGTCGAGCTGTTTCCGCGCCGCTTGAGGTGAAAGCGGGCGGCTCCTGGGTATGCCCACCTCCATGTCCTTCACCACCGATGTCCCCCAGGCCACCCTGAACACCGGCGCCCGCATCCCGCAGCTGGGCTTCGGTGTCTTTCAGATCCCGCCCGAGCAGACCGCCGAGGCGGCCTCAACAGCGCTCGCCGCCGGCTACCGCAGCATCGACACCGCCGCGATGTACGGCAACGAGGCCGAGGTCGGTGAGGCGATCCGCGCCTCGGGTATCGACCGTGACGAGGTCTTCGTCACCACCAAGCTCGGCAACGAGGTCCACGGGCGAGATGCCGCACCGAACGCCTTCAAGCAGAGCCTCGAGCGGCTCGGACTCGACTTCGTCGACCTCTACCTGATCCACTGGCCGCTGCCGATGCAGGATCGCTACGTGGAGACGTGGAAGGCGCTCGAGGAGGTCCACGCCGACGGGCGCGCGCGGGCGATCGGAGTCTCGAACTTCCAGATTCCGCACCTCTACGCGCTGCTCGAGCAGAGCGAGACTGTGCCGGCGGTCAACCAGATCGAGCTGCACCCCGGTTTCTCGCAGCCCGAGCTGCGCGAGTTCCACGCCCAGCATGGGATCGCCACGGAGGGTTGGAGCCCGCTCGCCCAGGGCGGCGGTGACCGGCTCGACGGCACGCGCAACCTCGACGATGAGCGCATCACCGCCATCGCCGACGCCCACGGCCGCACCGCGGCCCAGGTCACCCTGCGCTGGCACCTGCAGCTCGGCAACGTCGTGATCCCGAAGTCCGTCACGCCCCAGCGGATCGAGGAGAACATCGCCGTCACGGACTTCGAGCTGACCGAGGCCGAGATGGAGCAGATCGGCCGCCTCGACGACGAGGGCGGGCGGATCGGACCGGACCCGGACAGCTTCGGCGGCTGAGGGCGAGCACGGCCCACTGCCGGGCGCCGGCGGGGTGCTCAGGCGGCGTGCCGCGCTCGCGATGGATGCGCCTCGAGGCCGAGCTCGTCGCGCAGCCAGGTCAGGTCGGGCGCGACCGGGCCGCAGGCGGAGCGCTCGGCGCCGTTCTCGATCCGCCGTAGGAGGCTCTCGACCTCGGCGCGCCGGCCGGGGTCGCTCGCTGCGGTCCGTGGCGTCACGCCGCCGAGGGCTGGGTTCGGCTCGTCGAGCCAGTCCTGGTAGCGGTGTTCGAAGAGCCGTGCCTCGACCACCGAGGTCTCGACCGCGGACAGGCCTGAGGGCTCCGGTGCCTCGGCCGGTGGCTCCCCGCGTCCGGGGTCGAGCGGCGTGACCTCGCGGCGCTCGAGGTCGGCGGCTGCGCCCAGCTGTTCGTGTACCAACCGCAGCGCGGCGTCGAGCCGCCGCTCCGACAGCGTGGAGAACGTCAGCTCGCCGGGGCGCAGCTCGAACGTCCCGACTGCGACGCCGCCGTCGGGCACGCTGAACCCGTGCTCGTCGAAGCTCACCGGCGTGGCCTCGATGCAGATCGCGCCGAGCGGCAACTCCTCGCGCAGCTCGTCGATGGCCCGGCGATCGGCGATCCACTCGAACGCTTCGCCTCCATCTCCGTCCGGGCCGAGGGGAAAGAGGTACGGGGCGGCTTCGAGCGCATCCCCGACGGCGATGTCGTCCTCGATGCGCCACGCGGCCTCGGCGTGCACGGCGGGATGGCCCTCGGCCGAGAAGAAGCTGGGCTCCGCGCGGGCGCTGGGCGTAACGAAGCGCAACAGGTCGGAGCCGCAGCGCCGAAAGAGCGACTCGACGGTCGCCGGCTCGCGGTCGAGCGGCCCGCCGCCGGAGTGGCGCTCGAGCTCTCGGCGCAGCTCGTCCTCGTCGGAGGGGCCGAAGATGCGGGCTGGGCCAAAGAGCCCGTGGCCCGAACCCTCCCGGGTCACGCGACACAGCACCAGATCCCAGCGCACGACGTCCTTCGACACGTGTGGGCTGCGACAGCGCGTCCGCGTCCCGAGCAGCACGTCCTCGAGCTCGAGCGCGCGTCCGCTGTCCACGGCCAGCACGCGGTGCAGGCCCAGCGGCGCGTCCGCGAGCGCCGCGGCGACCTCGCGCTCGGGGGCGGTCAGTCGCGCCTCGGCGGCGTAGCGCTCGATCGGGGTCCCGCCGCCGGGGAGCTTGCGGTCGAGGTGAAACCAGGCGCAGAAGAGGTCGATCTCGTGGTCGGCGAGCTCGCCGTCGTCGCCGCCGTCGAACTCCAGCCGCGCTCGCTCGAGTTCGCCCCGTAGGGCGATCATGCTCCAATCCTGGAGGCGCGCGTAGACGCGATCCGCCAAGCGCGCGGCACTCGCCGTGGCCTCTTGGTGCGCCAGGCAGCAGGTCTTGTGCTTGCGTCCGCTGCCGCAGGGACAGGGGGCGTTACGTGAGATGCCAATCACGCCCCTGACGGTAGGTGGCGTGGCGGACGGATCGACGCGGGCCCTACGAGCCCTCCAGCGACAGCTGCGACTCCCGTTGCGCGCCGCCGCTCTCCTCACGCACACGCACCCGCCCGTCGAACACGGCCGGGTCGAGGAAGGCCCGCATCAGCTTCTCGTGGGCGCGGTGGCGCAGCGCCTGGGCCTCGTGGCGCACGGCGCGCGCGTAGTCGCCCGGGGCGCTCGGGCGCTCCTCGAGCAACCGGCGAGCCAGCACCTGCTCGGCCGCCCAGCCGTAGACGGCGTTGGCGGCCACCTCGACCTCGAGCATCCGGTAGGGCAGGTACTCGCGCAGCCGGCGCTTGCCGATCCCCGCCCGCCGCGCGGCGCGCTCGAGCGCGCGGAACTCCGGACGGCCCTCGTAGACGGTCACCACGCCGCTCTCGGGGTCGAACTCGGCCTCGACCTGGGCGTCCTCGTCCTTGCGGGCGATCTCGCGCACCCAACCGCTCGCGTGGTGGCGGACGATCACGACCTCGAGGTCGGCGGTGTGCTCGCCCGCCTCGGCGAGCACGGTCAGCCGCGCGCCGGGCTCGACCGACACGCGCGCCCGCACGTCGACGGCGACCCGCGCGTAGCCGCGCTTCCCGGGCTCCGGAACGGCCTGCGGCGTCGCGCGCAGCCACAGTCCCGGGTCGCCGGCGAGCGTGACCGCCGTGCCGGGCGCGATCCGCTCGGGGTCGATCAGCAGCGAGGTGCCCCGCATCTCGCCCGGATGCAGGCGGATCGGTGAGCTCTTGAAGCGCAGGGCAAGGCTGGCGGGCTCGTGGTCCGGTGGCTCGCCGGGCGGTCCGGGCTCGGGCAGGCGTTGCGCGTCGCCCTCGGCGGCCTCGGGGCCGGGATCGGCCGGAGGGCGATCGGTCACCGCGCCGCCGCGCGCGAACGCCGCTCGGCCGGGCGCCTCGAACGCGGCCCGCAGCGCGTCGTTGAGCGCCCGCAGACCCTGTTGGTCGCGCGCCTTGACGGCCTTCCCCGGCGCGACCATGTGCGCGCCCTCACGGCGCTCCTCGTCGGCGACGATCGGGCGCAGGACGCGGTCGATCGCCTGATAGAGGCTGCTTACGATCGGGTGGTGCTCGTTCAGGCCGCCGCGATCGACGCGCACGACGACCTGCGGACGCGGTGACTCCAGCGCGCGGCGCTGCAGCGTTCCCAGCTCCTCGCAGCGCACCTCCCCGTAGAGCCGCCGCGTTCCGGGACGGCCCTCGTGCCCGGCCAGCGTCGCCTCGTGCGCCGCGCGCCCGGAGCGCACGACCAGGCCGCCCGGTCGCCCCGCGCGCGAAGGCCCGAGCGTGAACGGCTCGGCGGCTCGCCGGACGACGATCCGCGCCGCCACGCCGGGCGCCACCTCGACCTCGTCGTCGAACAGCACCGGCCGCTCGGGGTCGGGCTCGGGGGATGGGTAGGTGACCAGGCCGGCGGGCTCGCCGGGCAGCGCCAGCCACAGCTCGCGCCGCGGATCCTCGAGCACGGGGCGCAGCTGGACCAGCCGGGCGACGAGCGCGCGCAGGCGGCCCGGCTGGGGGAGCCGCGGACCGGCGAGCGGGACCGTCACGCGCGTGCCGCTGGACTCCAGGCCGAGCCGGGCGCGCGCGGCGGGGCTCGCCGCCTCGTCGCGTACGTGCGCGTAGGCGTAGGGGTCGTCGCCGGCGCTCGGCAGGAACCAGCTCTCCACGATTCGGCCGTCGCGCACGCCCTCGATCCGCCCGCCGCCCTGCGCGAGCCAGACGTCGCGCAGGCCGCGCCCGAACAGGCCGCGCTGGTCGGACTGGCCGGGCGCGGCGCCGAGCGCGCCGAGCCGGCGGTCGATCAGGTCGGCGTCGACGCCCTCGCCGTCGTCGGTACAGCTGAGCTCGTGCTTCCAATCGAGCAGCGCCGGCAGGCCTGTCCCCGCGAGACCTTCGCGCCAGCGCGTCAGGAGGTTCCGATCGGGCGGGCCGAATGCCAGCTCGATGCGGCCGTGCTCGCGTCCACTCGCGGCGATCGCCGCGTCGGCGTTGGTGACCAGCTCGGGCACGATCTGCACGAGGTCGATCCCGCCCTGGGCGAAGTTCTCGCGGAAGTAGCGCCCGTGCACGCGACCGGGTCGCAGGGCGGCGGGCGAGAGGGTCATGGGCCGAGGATAGGTGCGCGGCCGGAGTGCGCGAGCGGCCGGAGTGCGCGAGCGGCCGTCGAGCTCGTGCTCCTCCAACCCGAGGCGCGGGTTCGGCGCTATGCGTCGATCCGGGGGCGAGTAACGCGTCCTCG
>JBPCPD010000132.1:0-3464 GCA_050999535.1 Thermoleophilaceae bacterium | reverse complement strand
CGCCAGGGCCGCCGCACTGGACGCCGAGCGCGCCGCGGGCGCCGAGGAGGGCGAGCAGGCCGCTGCCGCGCTGCGCGACTGCTCACACGAGGAGGCCGGGTTGCAGACCCGGTTGCGCGAGGCCGGCGAGCGCGTCACCGGGCTCGAGGTGGCCGCTCAGCAGGCGCGCGATGCGACCGCGGACGCGCGCGCGGTGCTCGACGAGGTCGCCGCGCGCCTGGGTCTCGACGTCGAGACCGCGTGCGACCCGTTGACCGGCGAGCGCCGGGGCGAGCTCGAGCAGCGCATCGAGCGCCTCGCCCGTCGTCGCGAGGCGCTCGGTCCGGTCAATCCGCTCGCCGCCGACGAGTACGAGCAGGCGATCGCCCACGTCGAGGAGCTCGAGGCACGCCGCGCCGACCTCGAGGGCGCGCTCGCCGAGCTCGAGGGCCTGATCCGCGAGACCGACCGCCGCATCCGCGAGAGCTTCGAGGAGACCTTCGCGGCGGCGTCGGGCTACTTCGAGGACGTCTGCGCCCACCTGTTCCCGGGTGGACGCGGCCGGCTGCGGCTCGTGCGCCCCGACCAGGGGCCGCGGCCGACGCTCGGCGACGAGTCCGTCGGAGGGGACGCGACCGGGGGTGTCGGCACGGGCGCGGGCGCCACGGCAGCACCCGAAGGCGAGGATGGCGCTGATCGCCCGGATGCCGAGACCGGGGTCGAGATCGAGGTCACGCCGGCCGGCAAGTCGACCAAGCGCCTGTCGCTCATGTCCGGTGGCGAGAAGTCGCTGGTCGCGCTGGCGTTCATGTTCGCCGTCTTCCTCGCCAAGCCGTGCCCGTTCTACATCCTCGACGAGGTCGAGGCCGCCCTCGACGACGTCAACATCGACCGCTTCCTCCAGCTCGTGCGCCGCTACTCCGATCGCGCGCAGTTCATCGTCGTCACCCACCAGAAGCGCACCATGGACGCCGCCGACCGCATCTACGGCGTCAGCATGGGCGGCGACGGCGTCTCGCGCGTGGTCTCGCGCCGCCTCGGTGGCGAGCCGGGCGAGGGCGTTCGCGCCGGGCAGGCCGCCTGATCGCCGGCCCCGACGAGCACGCGGGGCCTATCCTCACGGCGCGATGGCGCGCGAATGGCACGAGCTCTTCCTGACCGGTGAACCGGCGCCCGCCGGGGCGGCCGACGACGGGGAGCAGCGGCAGGGGTTCTTCCGCCGGCTGCGCGAGAACATGGGCAAGACCCGCCAGGCGCTCGGCGCCGAGCTGGCGGCCACTGTGTTCGAGCGCCTCGACGACGAGGCCTTCGAGCGCCTCGAGGAGGCGCTGATCGCCGCGGACGTCGGCGCGCGCACGACCGCCGCGATCGTCGAGCGCCTCGAGCGCGAGGCGGAGTCGGGCGAGCTCTCCAGCGGCGAGGACCTCACCCGCCGGCTGCGCGAGCTGGTGGCCGAGACCGCGCGCGTGGAGGGAGACACGATCGACCTCTCGTCGAGGCCCGCCGTGATCCTCGTCGTCGGGGTCAACGGGACCGGCAAGACGACGACGATCGGCAAGCTCGCGATGCACCTGCAGCGCGAGCTCGGACGCTCGGTGCTGCTGGCGGCCGGCGACACCTTCCGCGCCGCCGCCGGCGAGCAGCTCGAGGTGTGGGCGACGCGCGCGGGCTGCGAGATCGTTCGCGGCGCCGAGGGCTCGGATCCGGCAGCGGTGGTCTTCGACGCGCTCGAGGCTGCGCTCGCCCGCGGCAGCGACACGGTGATCGTCGACACCGCGGGGCGGCTGCACACCCAGGACCACCTGATGGACGAGCTCGCCAAGGTGCGCAAGGTGATCGAGCGCAAGCTGCCCGGCGCCCCGCATGAGACGCTGCTGACGATCGACGCCACGACCGGCCAGAACGGCCTGCGCCAGGCGTTGCTCTTCCGCGAGGTCACCCAGGTGACGGGCATCGTGCTGACCAAGCTCGACGGCACCGCCAAGGGCGGCATCGCGCTGGCGATCGCCCAGGAGCTCGCGCTGCCGGTCAAGCTGATCGGCATCGGAGAGGGCGTCGAGGACCTGCGCCCGTTCGATCCCGACGACTTCGCCAGCGCGATCCTCAGCGAGGGCTGACCTCGCATGCCCACCGGTAGACTGCAGCGATGCCCGATTGGGTGATCTGGATGGTCGCGGCGGGCGCGCTCGCAGTCGGCGAGATCTTCACCCTGTCACTGTTCCTCGGGCCGGTCGCGATCGCGGCGGCCCTGGCCGGCCTCGCGGCGCTCGTGGGCGCCGGACTGGCCATCCAGCTGGTCGTGTTCACGCTCGCGGCGGCGGCGTCGCTGCTGGTGCTGCGACCGATCGCCCGGCGGCACCTGCGCACGCCGAGCCGGCTGCGCACGGGCACGGCCGCGCTGATCGGCGCGAGCGCGACCGTGCTCGAGCGCGTCGACGGCGACGGCGGGCAGGTCCGCCTCGCGGGCGAGGTCTGGAGCGCGCGCGCCTTCGACGACGACGAGGTGCTCGAGCCCGGCGCGCGCGTCGAGGTGCTCGAGATTCGCGGCGCGACGGCGCTGGTATCTCAATGACAAGGAGGCAGCTCGCATGGCAACGCTGATCGTGATCGCAGTCCTGGCGGTGGTCGTCCTGTTCACGATCGCGCGTGGCGTGCGCATCGTGCCCCAGGCACGCGCCGGCGTCGTCGAGCGCATCGGGCGATACCAGCGAACGCTCGAGCCCGGGCTCGCGCTGGTGATCCCGTACATCGACCGCGTGCGGCCGCTGATCGACATGCGCGAGCAGGTCGTCTCGTTTCCGCCCCAGCCGGTGATCACCGAGGACAACCTGACGATCCAGATCGACACCGTCATCTACTTCCAGGTGACCGACGCCAAGGACGCGTCGTACGAGATCTCCGACTACATCGGCGCGATCGAGCAGCTCGTCCTGACCACGCTGCGCAACGTCTGCGGGGGCATGACGCTGGAGGACACCCTCACGTCACGGGACAAGGTCAGCAGCGCGCTGCGCGTCGTGCTCGACGAGGCGACCGGCCGGTGGGGCATCCGCGTCAACCGCGTCGAGCTGAAGTCCGTCGATCCGCCGGCCTCGATCCAGGAGGCGATGGAGAAGCAGATGCGCGCGGAGCGCGACCGCCGCGCGGCGATCCTGACCGCCGAGGGCGTCAAGCAGTCGAAGATCCTCACCGCCGAGGGTGAGAAGCAGAGCTCGATCCTGACCGCCGAGGGCTACCGCGAGGCCCAGATCCTCGACGCCGAGGGCCAATCCAAGGCGATCGAGACTGTCTTCGACGCGATCCACAAGGGCGATGCCGACCCAAAGCTGCTCGCCTACCAGTATCTCCAGACTCTGCCTAAGATCGCGGAGGGGGACGCGAACAAGGTGTGGATCATCCCGTCCGAGCTCTCGCAGGCGCTGGGCCAGCTCGGGTCGATCGTCGGTCCGCGCGAAGGGCGAGGGGGCGCGTCCGCGGACGAAGCC
>JBPCPD010000110.1:0-14290 GCA_050999535.1 Thermoleophilaceae bacterium | reverse complement strand
CGGGGGGGACGCGCGCCGCCCGCCGGGCGCCCAGGTGGCGCCTGGCGGGCGCTTGCCGATCTCGGTTGGCCCGGGTGCCCCCTGCCGCTCGCCAAGACCTCGGCAGCGACGCCTGCGGTGGTCTGGCTGCACGCGTGCGGTGGTCTGCTGCTAGCCGTCGGCGCTCGCCAGGATCTCGGCGGCGACGGCCTGCGGTTCACGCCCCGTGGCATCGATCAGCGCGACCTCGCCGAGCCGGCGCATCCAGGTCAGCTGGCGCTTGGCGTAGTTGCGCGTGCGCCGCTTCATCGCCTCGACGTCGCCCGCGAGCAGCTCGGAGAAGCCGAGCGCCTTGCGCGCGGTCGCCGAGGCGCCCGCCGCGTCGGCGCGCGCGACCTCTTCCGCCACGCCGGCGGCGAGCATCGCATTCACGCGCGCGTCGATGCGCTCGTAGAGCGCGGCGCGGTCCATGACCAGGCCACAGAGCAGCGTCGGATGGCGCAGCGGCGCGCTCCAGAGCCGCGACCGAGATGCGGCCGCCGGCGGACGCTCGCCCATCGCCAGCAGCTCGTGCGCGCGGATCAGCCGCGAGCGGTCGGTGGGAGCAATCGCGCCGGCCGCCGCCGGCGCCTGCTCGGCGAGGCGCGCGTGCATCGTCACGGCCCCCTCGGCCTCGAACCGGGCGGCCACGCGCTCGCGCAGCTCGGCGGGGGGCGGGGGGCGCAGATCGAGCTCACGCAGCGCCGCCTGCAGGTAGAGGCCGGTGCCCCCGACGACGAGCGGCGTGCGCCCGGCGTCCAGCGCCGCATCGATCTCCGCGTGCGCCAGCGGGGCGTACTCGCCGGCGGAGAAGCTGCCCGCCAGCGGCCTGAAGCCCACGAGGCGATGATCGAGCTCCCGCCGCTGGTCCGCGCTCGCCGCGCCGGTGAGGATCTCGAGCCCGCGGTAGGCCTGCAGCGCGTCCGCGCCGATCGCGAGCGGGTCCTCCCCCCGCTCGCGCAGCAGCGATGCGAGCGCGAGCGCGACGGCCGTCTTGCCGACTCCCGTCGGACCGAACAGCGCCAGCACCCGCGGGAGCCCAGGCGAATCAGCCAACGCGCGCTGCGAGGAGCGCAGCCCCGGTCGCCGACCGGGTCGAGCACCGCAGCAACCAGCTCACACCAGCGCCTGCTCGCCGGCGAGCGTAGTGCTCGTCGCCGAGGCGATCTCGACCTGAGCGAGCTCACCCGGCTCGGCGCGGCCGGTGAAGTTGACGGTATTGTTGTGGCGGGTGCGCCCCCGCAGCCTGCTCGGATCGGTGCGCGAGGGTCCCTCGACCAGCACCTCCACCGTGCGTCCGACGAAACGCTGGGAGTGCTCGGCGGCGATGTGCTGCACGGCCTCGACCAGGCGCCCCATGCGCTCGCGCTTGACCGTGTGCGCGAGCTGGTCGGGCAGGTCGGCGGCGGCGGTGCCGCGGCGCGGAGAGAAGACGAACGTGAACGCCGAGTCGTAGCGCGCCTGCTCGACGACCTCGAGCGTCTCGGCAAACTCGGCCTCGGTCTCGCCCGGAAAGCCGACGATGATGTCGGTCGAGAGCGAGCAGTCGGGCACCAGCGCGCGGATCATCGCGACGCGGTCCATGTAGCGCCTGCGGTCATAGGTGCGCCGCATCGCCTTGAGGATCCTGCTCGAGCCCGACTGCAGCGGCAGGTGGATGTGCTCGCAGACGCTGGGCAGCTCGGCGTGGGCGCGCACGACGTCCTCGCGCATGTCCTTGGGGTGCGGGCTCGTGTAGCGCACGCGATCGATCCCCTCGATGCCGTCGACGCGCGCGAGCAGCTCTGCGAACGTGGTCTTGGCGCCCTTGGGCAGGTCACGTCCGTAGGAGTTGACGTTCTGGCCGAGCAGCGTCACCTCGCGCACCCCGTCGGCCGCGAGGCGCTCGACCTCGACGATCAGTTCGTCCGCCGGCCGCGACACCTCACGGCCACGGGTAGAGGGCACGATGCAGTAGGCGCAGGCGCAGTTGCAGCCGACCGAGATCTGCACCCAGCCCTGAAACTCGCGCGCGCGCTTGGCGGGCAGGTGGCCGGTGAAGCCCTCGAACTCGAAGTAGCCCTGGGCGGTCAGGCTGTCGCTGGTCAAAAACTCGGCGAGGCGGTGTACCTGGCCGGGGCCGAAGGCGACGTCGACGAACGGAAACTGCTCGAAGACGCGCTCCTTGAGCGACTGCGACCAGCAGCCGCCGACGCCGACGATCCGCGCCGGGTCCTCGGACTTCAGCCGCTTGGCCTCGCCGAGGTGGCCGAGGAAGCGGGTGTCCGCCGATTCGCGGATCGAGCAGGTGTTGAACAGGATCACGTCGGCCCCGTCGCGCTCGGGGGCCTCGGTGTAGCCGAGCGAGTCGAGCATCCCCTTCATCCGCTCGGAGTCGTGCACGTTCATCTGGCAGCCGAAGGTGGTCAGGTGATAACGCGGCATCGGTCCGAGGGTACCGGCGCGGGCGAGCTGTCCGGGACGCGCTAGGCGCCGCGCAGCTCGCGCGCCGCGGCCGACACCGTCGAGTAGACGTAGTAGGCCGAGAGCGCGAAGAACGCCGCTCCGACGATTGCGCGAACCTGGTCCTCGCTGAGCGGCGTGCGTCCCGAGACGGGACCCGCCAGCTTGTCTCCGACCGGCGTGCGCCACCCGGTCAGCCCTGCCTTGCCGACTCGCTCGGCTTTGCTGTTACGTGCCATCCGCTCCTCCTTGGGTCGCCCCGATCAGCGCGCGTACTCGGTCGAGCGCTGCTCGCGGATCACGGTGATCTTGACCTGGCCAGGATACTCCAGGCGCTGCTCGACCTCCCGAGCGATGGTCCGCGAGAGCAGGGTCGCGGCGTCGTCGTCGATGTCCTCGGGCCTGACGATCACGCGCACCTCGCGGCCGGCGTGCATCGCGTAGACCTTCTGGACGCCGCTATGGCGCGCGGGGAGTCCCTCGATTTCGTGCAGTCGCTTAACGCACCGCTCCAGCGACTCCCCCCTGGCGCCCGGCCGGGCCCCCGAGGCCGCGTCGGCGATCTGCACGATCACGGCCTCGATCGTCTGCGGGGTGACCTCGTCGTGGTGGGCCTCCATCGCGTGGGCGACGGCCTCCTGCTCGTGGTGGCGGCGGGCGAGCTCGCCGCCGACAAGCGCGTGCGGGCCCTCGACCTCGTGCGAGACCGCCTTGCCGATGTCGTGCAGGAGTGCCGCGCGGGCGGCGACCTTCGTGTTGGCGCCGAGCTCGGACGCGAGCAGGGTCGCCAGGCGGGCGCACTCGCTCGGGTGCGCGAGCACGTTCTGGCTGTAGCTGGTGCGAAAGTGCAGGCGGCCGAGCAGCTTCGCGAGCTCGGGGCGCAGCGTGCCCGTCGAGGCGTCGAGCGCGGCCTGCCCACCGAGGTCGGCGATCCGCGTGTCGATGTCCGCGGCGGCCTGGTGGTAGGCCTCCTCGATGCGGGCCGGATGGATGCGGCCATCCTGGAGCAGGCGCTCGAGCGCCAGGCGGGCGATCTCGCGGCGTACGCCGTCGAAGCCCGACAGCAGCACCGCGCCGGGCGTGTCGTCGATGATGAAGTCAATCCCCGTGAGCGCCTCCAGAGCGCGGATGTTGCGCCCCTCGCGGCCGATGATGCGCCCCTTGAGCTCGTCCGATTGCAGCTCGACGACCGAGACGGTTGTCTCGACCGCATGGCCGCCCGCCACTCGCTGCATGCAGGTCGCGAGGATGCTGCGCGCCCGCCGGTCGGCCTCGTTGCGTGTCTCGTCCTCGATCTGGCGAACGAGCCGGGCGCCCTCGTGGCGCAGCTCGTCCTCGAGCTCGCGCATCATGATCTGCTTGGCCTGGCCGGCGCTCAGCCCCGCCACGCGCTCAAGCTCGCGCAGCTGCTCGCGCTTGGACTCGCGCAGGCGATCGGCCTCGGTGGTCAGGTTGCGCTTGCGGTCCTCGATCGATGCATCGCGGCGGTAGGCCTCCGCCAGACGCGAGTCGAGCGACTGCTCCTTGGCGCGCAGGCGCTCCTCGAGGCGGGCGAGCTCAGATCTGCGGGCGGCGAGGTCCTCCTCGCCCGCCGTGCGCTGGGCCTCGCTGCCTGCGGGCGCCGCGCGGGGGGACCCGACCTGCTGAGCGTCGGGTCGAACGCCGTCGGCCTGATCGTGTGTGGGCCCAGCAGATCCCGGTCGCTCGGAGCCGGGGGTTGCGGCGACGGTCGCCGTGGGAGGATCGGTGGCCGCCGAGGCCGGCTCACCCGGCGCGCCGACGGGCGGCGTCCCGGCGGGGGGCCCGCCCGCGGCAGGCGCGTGCGAGCGCACGGCGAGCAGCGCCACCGCCGCAGCCACGGCCGCCGCGATTGCCGCTGTCAGCAGGATCTCCATAGCAGCCTCCTTCCCGGCATGCGGGCGGGTCGATCTCGGGGGTCGAGCCGTCGGCTCGGCGCCGCAAGGCGTCAGGGCTGCTTTGGCGGGTGCGCGCCCTCCGGAGGCGCGCGGAGTGGGTCAGCGACGCGCCGGTTCGCTCCTCTCGCGCTCTTGTCGTCGTCGCCGCTGGTCTGTGGTCACGTGTTGTCGGTCAGTCTCGGAAGGTTCAAAGCCGCTGCAAAGTCGCATATTCTGAGTATCTCGCCTCGCGGCGGCCGGTCGCCACCGCTCGTAGCCCCGAGGGTACTCGGGCGCACCTGGCATCGCAAGCGCACTCGCTGCGGGCTCAGCGATCCATCCCCATCAGGAACGCCGCCTGGCGAATCCGCCGCTCGGTCGCGCTCAGTCGCGTGATGGGACGGGCGAGGGCTCATCAAACTGCGGGGCCGGCGCGGCCGGGCGCTCCTCCAGCTTGGCCACCGGGCGCACCTTGTGGTCTTTCAAAGTCGAAAGCACTTCCTCGACGGAGTCGTCGGCGCCAATCGTCACGACCTCCTCGCCGCCGAGCTCGCCCGCCTTCACGCTGGCCGGATCCTTGCCCTTGGCGATCACCTCGACCACGAAGTCGCGGTCGGTGAGCATCCCCTTCAGGCGATCGTCCTCTCCACAGATCGGCATGGCACCGACGTCGAGCTCGACGAACTTCCTTGCGGCGTCGGCCACCGTCTCGTTCTCGCCCGCACACTCTACGCCCTGGGTCATCACGTCACGTGCTGTCTTCGCCATTCGAGTCTCCTTCGTAAAGGGGTTACCGGCTGCGGGGTAAGCCGCCCGAGGCAACGCCGGTCGGTCACCGCAGGCTGGCGACGGCGCGATCGTGCGCGTGCTCGGCTACGCGAACCCGCCTGAGTCAGGCCGCGTCGCGGCGGGCGTGGGCGCGCACGGCGTCGTAGGCGACCTCGGGCTCGTAGCCCTTGCGCACGAGCATCCGCCACGCGCGATCGCGCTCACGGTCTCCCTCACCTGGCGGGTGGCGCTCTGCCAGCAGCGCGACTGCTGCGGCGAGCTCGTCGTCGCGGTCGTAGGCCGAGAGCGTCGCCGCGATCAGCTCGGGCTCGATCCCGCGCCGTGCGAGCTCGCGCTCGATGCGGTCGACCCCCCACCGCTCCAGCTCGCGCTTGTCCTCCGCGAACCGACGGGCGTAGCGCTCGTCGTCGATGGCGCCGGCGGCCCGCAGCTCGGCGACCGCGTGGCCGATCGCGTGCGGCTCAATCCGCTTGCGCTCGAGCCACGCCCGCAGCTGGGCGACGGTGCGGTCGCGGCCGCTGAGCGCACGGTAGGAGAGCTCGACCGCGCGCTGGAGCTCTTTCGCCGGGTCGGTCAGGCCGCGCGCTCCTCGAGATTGGGCCCGGGCTCGAGGGGAGCGTCCACGGGTTGGTCGACGGCGGCGACGGGCGGCTCCTCCTCGTCGACGCCGATGCCGACGGCGGCGTAGATCTTGGCCTCGATCTCGCGCATCCGGTCCGGGTGCTCGCGCAGATACGCCTTGGAGTTGTTGCGCCCCTGTCCGAGGCGCTCGTCGCCGTAGGAGAAGAACGAGCCCGACTTGGTCACGATGTCGTGCTCGATCCCGAGGTCGATCAGGCAGCCCGCGGTCGAGATGCCGGTGCCGTAGTCGATGTCGAACTCGGCCTGGCGAAATGGCGCCGCGACCTTGTTCTTGACGACCTTGACGCGCACGCGGTTTCCGACGGCCTCGGTGCCCTCCTTCAGCGTCTCGATGCGGCGGATGTCGAGACGCTGCGACGAGTAGAACTTCAGCGCGCGCCCGCCGGGCTGCGTCTCCGGCGAGTTGTGGACCACCACGTGGTCGACCAGGTAGGTGCGGTTGCCCTCCACCTGCAGGTCGTACTTGCGGCGCCTGCTCGGCCGGTCGTGCTCGGCGGGGGAAGGCGGCTTCGCGTACTTGCGCAGAACCTTCATCCCGACGGGCTTGAGACTGGTGCGGCTGCCCAGGTCGGTCTTGAAGTCACCGCCGCCAGTGGGGGCGTCCCACGCAAACCTCCCACGGAAGTCCGGATGCAACTTGTAGGCCATGGATGGATGCACGTACGGGGCGATCCGCTCTTGGAAGCGGCGAGTCCGCTCGCCGCTGAAGAGCAGGTTGTGACCGCTGAGCGTTGGGCGTCCCATGCCCAGCTCCTCACAGCGATCCGCCACGCGCTCTCGATCTTCGACCGCGAGGCCGGCGACGCAGATCGTCGCCTTGCCGCTGCCCCAGCTCTTGCAGCTGCCGCCGAAAGTACCGTCGTCGCAGTACCAGGCCGCTATGGCACGCTCGTCCAGTCGCGCCAACAGGTCATCGTCGATGTGCTTGCGTCCGTCTACGGCGTAGACGGCGTCGCGCAAGGTGGCCAACTGACGCATCGGGATCGTGTCGAAGCCGATGCCGTTCCCCGTGCGCCCGATCTGATGGGCGAACGGCGAGAGCATCGCCTGCTTCCACTCGCAGTACTCCCGCTGACGCTCGCCATGCCCGACCCTGAAGCTCGCGTTGTGGGCCGACGAATAGCGCATCGAGCCGTCGCCGAGCAGGCTCCCCATGATCAGCTTCATCTGGTCGTCGCTGAGGGCGTACTGCTTCGCGGCGACCAGAACCTCGTCGCCCGCCTCGATCTCCCACGCTTGCCGCTCACCTTCGGGCGTGAAGATCATATGGTTGGGAGTGCATGCGAACTTGCGCTTCCCTGAGCCGCCGCCCGCTTCGACCTCGAACTGCAGCCAGTCCTCGGCCTCCCCGTTGTCGTACCACTCGACGACCGGACGGGGCGCGATCTCGCCGGTCTGTTGATCCATCGACATGACCTCGACCGGCATCCGCTGGTTGACGATCTTGCCGATCTTCTCGGTGCTTCCGTCCGCCAGCACGACGCGAGCGTCATAGTGAAAGCAGCCGAACATCACCCCCACCTTCTCGCGGATCTGGTTGGTCAGCACGCAGAGCGTGTTGGCGCGGTTGAGGTTGCCCGCGAGCTTGCGCATCGCCTGGCTCATCATCCGGGCTTGGAGGCCGACGGTCTGATCGCCCATCTGGCCCTCGAGCTCGGCCTTCGGCGTGAGCGCGGCGACCGAGTCGATCGCGACCACGTCGATCGTGCCTGAGCGGATCAGCAGGTCGGCGATCTCGAGCGCCTGCTCGCCGTGGTCGGGCTGGGAGACCAGCAGCTCGTCGACGTCGACCCCGATGCGCTTGGCATAGATGGGGTCCATGGCATGCTCGGCGTCGATGAACGCACAGATCCCGCCCTGCTTCTGCGCCTCGGCGAGGACGTGATAGATCAGCGTGGTCTTGCCCGAGGCCTCCGGACCGAAGATCTCGACGATCCGCCCGCGCGGCAGGCCACCGACGCCGAGCGCGAGGTCGAGCGACAGCGCGCCGGTGGGAATGGCCGAGACGCTGACCTTGAAGGCGTCGTCGCCCATCTTCATGATCGATCCCTCGCCGAACGAGCGCTGGATCTGCGTAATCGCGGTGTTCAGCGCCGCCTCGCGGGCCTTGGCGGCCTTCTCCTGATCCTTGTCCATGCGGTTCTCCTTCGAAAGTCTTGGAGAGGCCAGGCTAGGAGGCGGATCGGACGCTGCGGGTGACGCGGGTTACGACTCTGCGCCGAGTGCGTGACGAGTCGGTGACGGCTGGCGAGCAGGCAGCAGCCGCACCCTGCGCTCAGGCCCGCCCGCGCCGCTCTCAGCGGCCCTGCGCACCATCGGCGAGCAGGCGCCGCAGCAAGTGCATGCCGACCGTCGTGCAGCGGTCGCGGACCGCGCGGCGGTCGCCGGGCAGGCGCGCAGGCTCGGCGAGGGCCGTGCCCTCGTGGGTGCGCGCGCACCAGCAGACCGTGCCGACCGGCTTGTGCTCGGTCCCCCCACCCGGGCCCGCGATGCCGGTGATCGCCAGCGCGACGTCGGCGCCGTGGCGCTCCAGCGCTCCGGCGGCCATCGCGTCGGCGACTTCCGGGGATACGGCGCCGCGCGCCTCGATCAGCTGCGCCGGGACCCCGAGCAGCGCTGTCTTGGCCTCGTTCGCATAGGCGATCGTCGAGCCGGTCATGTATGTGGATGACCCGGCACGGTCGGTCAGCCGTGCGGCCATCAGACCGCCGCTGCACGACTCGGCGGTCGCCACGGTGCGCCCGTGCAGCAGCGAGGCCACGACCTCCTCGATCGTCGCGCCATCGCTCGAGAACAGGGTCTCCGGGTGCCGCTCGGCGATCAGATCCGCAAGTGCCCGCCAGGCCTTCTCCGACGAGGGCTCGTGGCGCACTGTGACCTCCACCTCCCCGCGCCGCAGGCAGGTCGTGACCTCCAGCGCGTCGAGCCCTTCGACGGTGTCCTGCGCGCGCCGCAGCGTCTCGGCGATCTCGGACTCGGGGATCCCGTACAGGCGCAGCGTCGACTGGCGGTAGTCACCCGCCGCGCCGGCGACGGCCAGGAAGGCCTCGCTCGCGCTTGCCGCGGGCCACATCGCCTGCAGCTCGCGTGGCGGACCCGGCAGGACGACGAGGGTCGCCCCACGCGCGGGAACGACCATCCCCGGTGCGGTCCCGGCGGGCTCGAGCACGGCCGCCCCGTAGGGCACCAGCGCCTGCTTGGCGGTGCCGGCCCGCACGGCCTCGGCGTCGAGATCGGGCCAGCGGGCGAGCAGCGGCTCGAGGATCTTCGCGATCCGCGCCTCGAGCGCGGGATCGCGTGCGAGTCCGCGGCCGCTGAAGCGCGCGACCACCTCCAGCGTGAGATCGTCGGCGGTCGGGCCGAGCCCACCGGTGGTCACGATCAGATCGGTTCCCTGCTCCTCCAGGAAGCGCAACTGAGCCTCCAAGTCCCGGGGGCGGTCACCGCAGATGGTGATGTGAGCCAGCTCGATGCCCAGCTCGAGCAGCCGACCGGCGATCCAGGGGCCGTTGCGGTCGGCGACGCGCCCGGTCAGCACCTCGGTACCGGTCACCACGATGCCCGCGCGTACGCTCATGCGAGGCTTCCGCAGCGGCTCACGCGCACGGCCGCGGGCCGTCCACGATCTCCGTGGCGCCCGAGCGTTCGACCACGAGTCCGAGCGGCTCGGGGCTGTCATCGATCGCGAAGGGCTCGCCGTTGGCGCGGACACGCACCGCGCGCTTGCCGAGGTTCAGCCGCAGCCGGCGCGGGTCGCGGAAGGTGCGCGTGGCGTCGAGGGTGCCCTCGAAGAGGATCTCGCCCTGCTCGCCGGTATCGAGGCAGACGTAGGTGGGCTCCTCTGGCGCGATGCGCACCGTGACCCCGCGCGCGCGCGCCGGGCGGCGGTTGGGACGTGGCCGTGGGCTTTCGGCCGACGGCGTGGTCCCGGTCGCCGTGGATTCGCCCTGGGGCTTGTCGCCCCCGAGGCCGAGCGCCACCAGGAAGCCGACGAAGGCGATCGCCAGCACGACCGCGATCGCCGCACGCGGAGGCGGGCCGGGCGGGCGCCGACGCTCGCGCCCGATCGCGGCGGGCGGGCCGGTGAGTGGCGCCAGCTCCGCCTCCTCGGGCTCGTGGGAGGACCGGTACTGCTCGATTAGCAGCGCGCCATCGAGCCCGACGACCTCGGCGTAGGTGCGCAGGAAGGTGCGCACAAAGGTGGGGCCCGGCAACTGGTCCCATTCCTCGTGCTCGAGCGCCCGCAGGTACTTCGTGCGGATCTTGGTGCGCTCCTCGATGTCGGCGACGTCGAGCCCCCGGCGCATGCGCGCGTCCCGGAGGGTTTCACCGATCGGGGGCATCCCTGGTCCTATTCTGGCGGACCCGGCGCGTCGCCGCTGGTTTCAGCCTGGATCCAGGCTCAGCCCGGCGTGTCAGGCGCGGCGCCGACCGGATCGGCTCCGGCCGGCTGCTCGAGCGCGGCCAGCGCGCGCGGCAGGTCGGCCTCGCTGACGAGCACCTTGCGTGCCTTCGAGCCCTCGTAGCCGGAGATCACCCCGCGGCGCTCGAGCATGTCGATCAGGCGTCCCGCCCGCGTGTAGCCGACGCGCAGCCGGCGCTGCAGCATCGAGGTCGACGCGGTGTCCATCTGCACGACCGTACGGATCGCCTCGGCGAGCAGGTCGTCCTGGTCGGGGTTGAACTCCCCGGCATCTGCCTCCTCCTCGTGCGCCTCTACGGCCTCGAGCAGCTCCTCGCGCAGCTCGGGCTCGCCCTGGCGGCGCCAGTGGCCGGTGATCTTCTCGATCTCGTCCTCTGTGACGAACGCGCCCTGGATGCGGCTGAGCTTCGTGCCGCTGCCGGGCCGGAAGAGCATGTCGCCCTTGCCGAGCAGCGACTCGGCGCCGTTCTGGTCGAGGATCACGCGCGAATCGGTCTGCGAGGAGACCGCGAAGGCGATCCGCGCCGGCACGTTGGTCTTGATCATCCCGGTGATGATGTCCACGCTCGGCCGCTGGGTCGCGAGCAGCAGGTGGATGCCGACCGCGCGTGACTTCTGCGCCAGGCGGATGATCGCGTCCTCGACCTCGCCGGGGGCGATCATCATCAGGTCGGCGAGCTCGTCGATCACGCACAGGATGTAGGGCAGCGGGCGCTCGCCCTCACGCACGCGCAGGCGGTTGAGCTCCTCGAGCTTGCGCGTGCGCGCCGCGCTCATCAGCGAGTAGCGCTCCTCCATCTCCTTGATCAGGTTCTGCAGGGCGTTCGCGGCCAGCCGCGGGCTCGTGATCACCGGCGTGAGCAGGTGCGGGATGTGCTCGTAGAGGTTCAGCTCGACCTGCTTGGGATCGACGAGCACGAGGCGCACCTCGTTCGGCGTGGCGCGCATCAGGATCGAGACGAGCATCGCGTTGACCGCGCCCGACTTGCCCGAGCCGGTCGTGCCGGCGACCAGCACGTGCGGCTGGCCGGCGAGGTCGATGCCGATCGCGCGGCCGTCGATGTCCTTGCCCAGCCAGACCGTCAGCGGAGACCAGCCCGCGGGCGACTCCTGGGCGACGTCGCCGAGGCTGACCATGTTGCGCACGCGGTTGGGGACCTCGACGCCGACCGCGCGCTTGCCGGGGATCGGGGCGAGAATGCGCACGTCGTCGGCGGCGAGCGCGTAGGCGAGGTCGTCGCGCATGCCGGCGACCTTGGACATCTTGATTCCGGGCGCGAGGCGCAACTCGTAGCGGGTCACATGCGGCCCGCTGACCCCGCCGACGACCTGGGCGTCGACGCCGAAGTGCCCGAGCGCCTCGACGAGCTGGGCTCCGATGCGCGGATCGGCGCCGGTGGCCTGGTTGGGCTTGACCGGCGAGCGCTGGAGCGCCGATGCCCGCGGGAGCGCGTAGTCGAGGTCATCGGACTCGGTCACACCGCTCGTGCGGCGGTTGCCCATCGGGGTCAGGCTCTGCTGCACCGGCTCGCCCGCTGCGGGCTCCTCCCCCGCGGTCACGCCGGGCTCCTGCTCGATCGGGTCGGAGGGATCGCCGGAGGCCCGCGCGTGCTCCTCGAGCTCCTCGTCGGGTTCCTCCCACGCCCTCAACGGGTCCTCCTCGACGGGGGAGCCGGCGGGCCGCGGCTCGTCGGCGAACAGGTTCGGGTAGCGCTCGGCGGCGTCGAGGGCGAGTGCCTCCACATGGGTGGCGTGGACGACCGGCTCCCCTCGAAGGGTGGGCCCGGAGGGGTCCCCCCGCAGAGCAGCGGGCTCGGGTGGCCCCTCGTGCAGCGGCTCGGTGTCCGCGCCGCCACGCAGCGGCGGTCGCGGTCGCTCGCGCGTGAGCGCCGCGGTCATCTCGGCGGTCGAGCGACGGACGCGCTCGCCGGTCGCGGTGACCTGGCGCCCGGTCGCGCCGAGCACGCCGGCGATCGAGGCGCCGGTCAGCAGCAGGATCCCGCCGAGCATCAGGAAGGCGAACAGGATGTGCGCGCCGACCGAGGAGAAGAGCGTGCTCGCGCTCCAGAGCAGCAGCTCGCCGAGCGCACCGCCGCGCTCGCCCACGTAGTCGGGATCGAGCAGCGGCTCGTGCTCCGCGGCGCCGGGTCCAAGACCCACCGAGCCGGCGGCGAGTCCGAGCGTGATGCCGAGGCCCAGGCACACCGCTCCCGAGCGGAAGGGACGCAGGGTCGGCAGGGCCGGGCGCATCACGAGCACGACTCCGGCGCCCAGCAGCGCGACCGGCACCAGGTACGCCGCCGCCCCGAAGAGCAGGCGCAGGCCGTCCTCGCCCGCCTCCCCCAGCTCACCGCCCGCGCGGCCGAGGTAGAGCACGAAGGAGAGGAAGGCCGCCAGCGCGACGAGGCCGAGACCGATCAGGTCCCAGTGGCGCTGCTCGAGCGCGGGCATGCGCAGGCGACGCGCCTGCGAGGCGCGGCGACGGGCGGGCGCGCGGGTGCTGCGGCGGCTGGCCATGGGTGGTCTGCGATCTTTCGACGGCGCACGCCCGGTCCCTCCTACCATCCGGACCATGGCCGGGTCTCCGCGCGTGCTCGTCGTCGAGGACGACAGCGACATCGCCGACGTGCTGCGCCGTTCGCTGGGAATGGACGGCTACGAGGTCCGTCTCGCTCCCGACGGCGAAGCCGCGCTCGCCTCGGCGGGCGACTTCACCCCCGACGCCGTCGTGCTCGACCTCGGCCTCCCGGGGATCGACGGGATCGAGGTCTGCCGCCGCCTGCGCGCCGAGGGTGACGTTCCCATTCTCATGCTGACCGCGCGCGACGCGCTCGACGCGCGCGTCGAGGGGCTCGACTCGGGCGCGGACGACTACCTCGTCAAGCCCTTCGACCGCGCCGAGCTGCTGGCTCGGCTGCGCGCCCTGCTGCGCCGCCGCCCGCCGCGCGGCAGTGCCTTCCTGGTCGCCGGCGACCCGCCCCTGAACGCCGACACGCGCGAGGCGCTGCGCGGCGAGCGCGACCTCGAGCTGACCGGGCGCGAGTTCGAGATGCTCGAGCACCTGATCCGCAACGAGCGGCTAGTTGTCTCGCGCGAGAAGCTGCTCGAGGAGGTCTGGGACTACGACGCCTACGCCGAGACGAACACGATCGACGTGTTCGTCTCGAACCTGCGCCGCAAGCTCGAGGCCGAAGGGGAGCCGCGCGTGCTGCACACCGTGCGCGGCTCGGGCTACGTGCTGAGGCCTCCAGGATGAGCGGCCGTGCGCGCAGCGCGCTGCGCCATACGCGGGTGCGGCTGCCGATCCGCGTCAAGCTCGCCGTCGTCTCGGCCGGGTTGACGTTCGCGATCCTGCTGCTGTTCGCGGTCGTCGTCGGCGCGGTCACCGACCAGCGGCTGATGGCGGGCTTCGACGACGACCTGCGCGCCACCGCCGCGGACCTCCAGGACAGCCTTCGGGTCCGCCCCGACGAGGACACCGGGGCGCCGGAGCTGGCCGTCGACAACGCCGAACTGCTGCGCGCGGCCGCGGCCGGTGACGCAGTGATCCGCGTGATCGACCGATCCGAGCGGGTGCTCGGCCGGTTTCCGCGTGGCACTCCACCGCTCGGCGCGCCGTTCGAGGGCGTGACCGACGCCGGCGAGTACCGCGTCGTGTCGCGACCACTGTTCGCCGGCAGCTTCGACCCGATCAACGGCTTCGACCTCCAGCCCGATCCGATCGACGGCACCGTCGCCTTCGTCCAGTACGCCAAGCCGCGCGGGGCGATCGAGGACACGACGGACCGGCTTCACCTGTTCCTCGCGCTCGGCGTGATCGGGGGCACCGCGCTCGCGTTTCTCGCCGGCTTCCTGGTCGCGCGCAGGGCGATGCGCCCGATCGCCGACCTGACCCGCGCCGCGCGCGAGGTCGCGCGCACCCGCGACCCGGCCAAGAGCCTCCCCCACCCCGAGGCCGACGACGAGGTCGCCGAGCTCGCGGCGACGCTGGAGCAGATGCTGCGCGAGCTCGACGCCGCGCGCGGCGAGACCCAGGCGGCGCTCGAGCGCCAGCGCGAGTTCGTCGCCGACGCCTCGCACG
>JBPCPD010000113.1:0-4155 GCA_050999535.1 Thermoleophilaceae bacterium | reverse complement strand
CCGTAGGCGAGGGCAGAAGCGGCGGGCGGGCGGGCGGTTGGCTTGGCCGGACTTTTCAGCGGCCCTTGATCGGGATCTGAGAGCGGGCGATGAGCTCGCCTTCGTGATGGACGAGCAGGTTGTCCTCGGTGGCGGGGATCGAGAGGTCGAGCGTCGCGGTCACGTAGCGGTAGGCGAGTTGGTCGGGCATCGTGATCTGGCGGCGCAGCAGCTTCAGCTTGCGGTCGGAGCGGATGAAGCGGATGAACTCGACCTGGCCGTGCTCGGGCCAGCCCGGGGGCAGCTCGGCGGGCGGGGTCGGCTGGCGCGGGACGGTGTCGCCTACCACCTCGGCGGGGGTGCGGCGTCCGGTCGCGCGGTAGCGGTGGTTGTCGTTGTGGAAGCGCTCGAACTCGCCGGCTCGGGTGCGCAGCGCCGCGCGCGAGTCGAACCGCTCGGAGCGGAAGAAGCGCTTGTCGAAGGTGTCGTTGTAGTGCTCGACGACGCCGTTGCGCCACGGCTCGCCCTGCGGGATGAAGACCGGTGTTGTGCCTTGGTGCAGGCACAGGCGCACCAACTCGCCGAGCGTTCCGCCGCCGACGATGAACGGCTTGCCGTTGTCGAGCTGGAGCCGGCGCGGCACGCCGTGGCGCTCCCAGAGCGACATGAACGCCCCACTGATCGTCTGCTCGCGTTCGTCGGCAGTGATCTCGATGCCGCCGGCGTGTGCCGCGATGTCGACCATGTTGAGCGCGATGAACGGCTCGCCGCCGTCGAGGTGGCGGGGGCCGACCAGGTCAGCCTGGTGGAGATCGCCGACCGCCTCGCACGGCGAGCGGGATAGGGCACCCCCCTCGCGGGCGGGCGCTCCCTGCGCGGCGCCGCGCCGCTCCCCTGCGCGCGAGGACGCGCTCGATCGTGCGCGTCGTCGGCGGGTTGATGCCGAGCTTCTCGAGCTCCCAGGCGATCGCCTCGGCGCCGATCTGCGCCCACGGGTTCGCCACCAGCCGCTCGCGCACCTCGAGCACCTGCGCCTCGACCGCTGCCGGGGTGCGGTTCGCGACCGTCTGCGCGGCGCGCAGCGCTCCCTCGCCCAGTCCGGGTCGGTCGGCTCGTAACGCCTCACCCAACGCGCGACCCACTGCCTCGACCGACCCGCAGCGCGCGCGACCTCCTCCGCGGGCTCGCCTCCCAGCCGCCTCGCGACAGCCTCGCGCCGCCGCCGCTCCTCGCCTCTCGACACGCCGACCCTCCTCGTCTGCTCTCATTGCGAGACGAGCGACGGACGCCCACAGAACCGATCCGCTGTCGGCTCAAGGCCGGGCGATGGAACCGATCCGCTGTCGGCTCAGGGGAACCGATGCGCCGTCGGCTGTCATCTAGCCTAGGCTCGTCGAGGTGGTCGCACCCACACCTGGGCAAGGTGGCGAGCCGAGCGCGCAGCCGCGCTACGTGGCGGAGACTACCCGCGTGGACGCGGCGAAGTCGTGCAGCGCGCGGTTCTGATCGTCCCAGAGCGGCCAGAGATAGTTGACGAGCGTGGCGATCCCGAGCGTGAACGAGGAAACGAGGCCGACGGCGAAGTTCTTGATCGCGACCTCGCGCAGCGCCGCCCAGAGGAAGTCCATCGGCTCGCCTGACGTCCTGACCACGCGGATGCCGAGCATCTGTTTGCCCAGCGTCTGTCCGTTGTGTTCGCCGCCGCGCATCATCATGAGCGGCGCATAGACGAATGAGATCACGACGAAGACGAGCACCGTGACGATGATCGCTCCGATGATCGCGAAGAGGCCGAGGTCGCTGTCGCCCGTGATCGCTCCCACGACGCCAATTCCCAGGACGCCCATGATCGCGAGCGCGGGGATCAGAATGATGAGGCCGTCGAGGACCGTCGCGCCCAGACGCCGTCCCCACCCAGCCAGCTGACCGGGAGCCACGACCGGCGCGGCTGGGGGGCCAGTGACTGGCTGCGTCCACCCGCCCGGGGGCACCGGGCCGCCATAGCCTGGCGTCTGCGACGAGCCGGCGGGCGACTCGGAAGCTGGCCTCTCGGGAGACGCCGAAGGCTGCGGACTCGCCAGGGCTTCTGGGTTCGCGGGGGACTGCGGACTTGCTGGCGACTGCGGGCCCTCCGACGACTCATCTCGACCGCTGCCGGACTCCATGACGCCACCCTAGACGAAGGGCACGGTGTCGGCGCGGCGAGTGACTGACCGGTACCCGTTCGCGGCGCGGTGAGACACGTCAGTTAGCCTCGGCTACCTCCAGCACCGCCTGTTCGCCGCGGCGCAGGAAGCGCGTCGCGACCGCGCCCGCCACGAGCAGTGCCGTCACCGCGAGGGCGATCTGGACGCTGACGACCCCCTCCTCGGTCCAGTAGACGTCGTCGAGCTCGAGCAGCAGCGCCGATTCGTCGAGCGTCAACCCATTCCGGCGCCGAACGGGATCGCCAGCCAGCGGTCGCGCCTCAGGTCGCGCGTGACGATTGGTGTGGCGCCCGAGACGAACGCCAGGCCGATCCCCGGCACGAAGTGGTGGATGTGGCGGCGGCCGACCTTGACGTCGCGAAAGGGGCCGGATGTGCCCCGACCGCGCAGCACCGTTGTGATGCCCCGCGCGACGATGGACGAGCTGGCGAACGGAGGCCAGCAGGTTGAAGAGGGCGTTCTCGCGCGAGGAGCCTCCGCGATAGCCGGTACGCGCGACCTCGGCCGTCTCGACGACCGCCTCCGCCGCCGCCTGCAGCGGCGCGTCGGCCTCGGTCAGCAGCGGCGCCGAGCCGCGGCTCCCGACGCGCCCGAGCTCGACCGCGACGGCGCCGGCCACCCCGGTGCCCGCCAGGGCCGCGAGGGCGAGCGTGCGGCGGTCGCCGGGAAGGGCCCGCGAGCGCCTCACGTGAAGCGCCCCAGCAGGTCCTCGTCGGGCACCTCGCGCACGTGGCTGGCCGGCACGCCCATCACGACCGACCGCGGCGCGACGTCGGCGACGACGACCGCGCCGGCGGCGACGAAGGCCTCCTCGACGCCCGGCACCAGCACCGCGCCGCCGCCGATCCAGCTGACCGGGTGCCGCGACGAAGGCGGGCTGTGCGGCAGAGACGGGCTGCGTCCACCCGCCTGGCGGCACCGGACCCCCATAGGCGGGGGACCTGAGACGACGCGGTCGGCGACTCGCGTCCCGGGCTCGGCGGGCCGGTTGGGACGGCGGCGGACCGCGGCTGCGTTGCGGGCGACGACTGGGGGGCCGTAGGAGCCTGCGGACCCGCCGGGGACTGCGGACCGGGGGCTGGCGCGTCCTCGCCGACCGGGCGCTCGTCGCGCTCGCCGGCGCAACCGTAGCCCGGCGCCCCGGGCCCGAACCCAGGTGGCTGATCTCGCTCCATGCGAGCCACCCTATAGACGAACCGATGTACGTCTGGGCTCTGCCCTCACGCGCCAGGCGGTGTCCCATCGGCAGCATCATGCAACCGACTGAGACCTGCCAACGGCCGCTGCTCTTGCTCCCCCTCCAGGACCACCTCCTCTCCCCGACGCAGGAAGCGCGTCGCGAGCGCTCCCGCCGCGAGCAGGGCGGTGACCGCGAGCGTGATCTGGACGCTGACCACCCCCTCCTCGGACCAGTAGACGTCGTCGAGCTCGAGCAAGAGCGCGGACTCGTCGAGCGTGAGCCCCATGCCGACCCCGAACGGGATCGCCAGCAACGGCTGCAGTTCGCCTTCGCGCATCGTGATCGCGGCCCCACCGGAGACGAAGGCGAGCGCGATCCCCGGGACGAAGTGGTGGATGTGGCGGCGACCCAGCTTCAGATCGCGAAACGGCCCCACGTTCCGCCGCCCGCGCAGCATCGCCGAGATCGCGCGTGCGGAGACGAAGGTGATCACGAACGACGTCAGCAGGTTGAAGACGGCGTTCTCGCGCCTGGAGACCTCCCGGTAGCCGGTCCGGGCGACCTCGGCCGTCTCGGCGACGGCCTCGGCCGCGGCCAGCAGCGGCTCCTGGGTCTCGGTCGGCAGCGGCGCCGATCCGCGCCGCCAGACGCGAGCGACCTCTGTGGCCACGACACCGCCGAAGCCGAGCCCGGCCGCCAGCGCGAGCCCCAGCGTACGGCGATCGGCCGGGAACACCGGCCCGGAGCGGCCGCGCTTCACCGGAAGCACTCCAGCAGGTCGTGCTCGGG